>CAYMCM010000032.1:0-27396 GCA_964388945.1 uncultured Roseburia sp. | reverse complement strand
GAAAGGAACCTGTATTGAAGCAAGGGAACTTATCATTGCTTTGCCAGAAAGTTTTGTAGATTATGAGCCCGACAAGTTACTGAAACTTTTCACGGAGCATTTCAAACAGAATTTTGGTGTGGAATGTATTTCGGCTTTGCACCACAATAAACGCAAGACCAATTATCATATCCATCTTATCTTTTCAGAGCGAAAGTTGCTTGATGAGCCTGTGGAGAAGATTGCCACAAGGAATATGTTTTACGATGAAAACGGAAAGCATGTACGCACCAAAAAAGAGATACTGAATGAAGCCGGACAGTTTCGGAGCGACTGTAAAATCATTCCCAAAGGCGAGGTGTATGAACGAAAAATTTTTACCATAAAGGACAGCCGATTTAAGAGTGATAGCTTTCTTGATGAAGTGAAACGCTCCTATACAGACCTTATCAATATTTATGTGAAGGATGATAAGCAAAAGCTCAAGGTTTTTGACAGAAACGGTGTGTATCTGCCTACAAAAAAGATTGGCAAGAACAATCCAAAAGCAGAGCAGATAAAAACCGATAATCAGTATCGTACCATGTGGAATCAGACGGTGGATAGGGCATTAGTCAGCGGTGTGCCGGAAGAGCAGGTAATGGAAGTGAAACAGAGCGAAATAGGGCAGAAAGCAAAGGCTTCCATGAAGCAGTCGGGCAGAAATCCAGTATTGTTTAAAAGAATCATAATCACTGCTGTTTATGCGTTGGAACTTCTGATTAACCGGATTATGAAAAAGGCGAAAGCAGAAGCGGATAAGGTTGCAGATACTGTCATAGAAGCAAAGCCGGAGCGGAAGGATTATCGAGAGGTATTTAAGGTAAAAGGCAGTAAAGAAACTGTAAAAGAAGCAGTGCCGGAAATGCCGGTCAAGTCCGTGCTTGCATCCAAATTCCACAGACTTACCGACATATATCATAAGCTGGAGAAGCAGAACGAAGCTATTTATGAGAAGGAGCAACAGCTTGGTGGTCTGGAGAAGGAACTTGCAAATGCGAAGGGTATTTTCAAAGGAAAGCAGCGTAAAGAGTTGCAGGAACAGATAGAACAGTTGCAGACGCAGATAGAGAATATGAAGCGGTATCTGCCGAGCATTGTGCAGGGTTATGGATATAAGAATGTGAAAGAGTTTTTGAGCGAATACAAGGCTTCCAAAGCGGAGTATAACGATTATAAGTCGGCAGTTGCCAAGTGGGAACAGCAGACCGGTAACAAGGTGGAAGCGGACAGCATACAGGCAAGGTTACAGCGGAAGCAACAGGAAGTAAAGGAACGTGAAAACAACAGACAGAGCTACCATAGAAGGGATGACAGAGGTGGCAGATAGGAGCAGAATTATGGAGAAACATATCGTTGGGGAAAATGGAATAAGCTACACACTTGGTGCGGACGGATTGTATTATCCGGATTTGAAATTACCGGAAGGTACACACCATGAGATGGGCAGATATGGACGGATGCGGTGGGAGTATTTGAAGAACCATCGCAGAGGGGAATATATTAGACTGCTTATGGATGGTAAACTCAATGAGCATTTGCATGAGATTGATGAAGCGTGTTATGAGAGAATGGAACTTCTTGTGGAGCAGATGAAAGCTAGAGCAGGAATCACAGAAGAATTAAAAGCAAGCGATCAGATGAAGTGGGTAGGGTTGATGAATAATGTACGGAGTGCAGCGGAAGAGATTGTGGTAAGAGAGTTGATATATGTGTAAAGTGGTGCGGAGCGTAATGCTTCGTGCTTTTTGAAATATCGGTGCACGATATGTGTTGTTATGATATAATTTATCTGAGAGTTGTCATGCCCTGCATTTTGTTGTGGTAAGAGTGGAAGAAAAATGATACAATCAGGGAAGGAAATTGGAATTTGGTGGTAGAATGTAGATGAAAAATTATATCAGAACAAATGGTTTTCCAATTATCATAGAAGTGATATTTATCTTATCGTGCTTCTTGGTTCCAAGAGCGTATTTCATATACACAAATTTTGGCTTTTATTTGATATTAGCAATATACTTTTGGTGTAGAAAAGAGTTTTCCTTAAAGGAATGGTTACATAATCTAAAAAGTGGAAAAAAATTTTGGAAGTGTGTCATTTTGACTGCATTTGCATTTATTGGTGCGTTTGTAATAACAATGGTTTTAGAGCGTATATTTCCGAATTTTAATACGGGAATGATAGGATTAAGGAGAAATTCGTGGATAACATTGATAATATTTGCTATATCTACGATCATACTTCCACCAATTGTGGAAGAAACTTTTTTTAGAAAAAATATGATTTCTTTAGAAAATAAAATTGTACTAATTGTTACAACTTTATTGGGAATGTTAATGTATGCTCTTGAACATTCGCTTGCGGTTTGGGGAATTTTTTTGACAATGATTTGGGCATTGCCTTTGAGCATCTCATATATTAAAACGAAGAATGTTTATGTGCCGATGACCGCACATTTTATAGGTAATTTATTGGGCAATGGAATAGATATTATTTTTACAATTATTGCAATGATTTCGAATGGGTAAGCGACGTGAAACTTGCAGTTTGTAGATTTCTTTATCAATCATATCTAGACATGGTGCTAGCACCATGCGATAAAAGCAATTTAAGAAAGTAAGGAGAGGCAGAGCTGATGGTACTTTTGGTAGTCGATACACAAAAACTAATAACTACTCCGGATTTATATAATTTTAATGCGTTTGAAGGTGCTGTTAAATCGTTAATTGCAGCAGCAAGGGAGAATCATGTTGAAGTGATTTTCGTAAGACATGATGATGGTATCGGTGCGGAATTGACGAAGGGAACACGGGGGTTTGAGATATATGAAGGTTTTAGCCCGAAGCCGGGTGAGAAGATTTTCAATAAGACGGTAAATAGTTCTTTTAAGGGGACAGGCTTGTTGGAATACTTGAGGGAGAAGAATGTCCGGACAGTAGCTGCTGTGGGATTGCAGACGGATTATTGTATGGATGCAACAATCAAGTGTGGCTTTGAGCATGGTTTTAAAATGATTGTACCGGAAAATGCAAATTCTACATTTGATAATGCTTTTATGACAGGAGAACAGAGTTATAAGTATTATAACGAGTTTATGTGGAATGGCAGATATGCGGAATGTATTTCTGTGGAGGAAACGATTGAGAGAATGAAGGGGTAAGAGATAAAGGAACAACTCCAGGATAGACCATTCCTTGCTAATCGTATCTAAACATGGTGCTGGCGGTTGTCATGTTTGGACAGAAATTAATTGGACAAGGCATCGGCAGAACAACTGATGTTATGATATAATTAATTCGAAATAGAAGGAAAAAATTCAATCTGTAGAGATGATCCAATGAAAACTTATACAATTTGTGGTAGTATGCGATTTGCCAAAGATATGAAAAAAAGTGCATACGAACTTGAAGTCGGTAAAGGGTATAACATACTGCAATGCGTTTATTGTGACGAAAAGGTTCTTCCAACGGAAGAAGAACTTTTGCGGCTTGCAGATGCTCATTACAAAAAAATAGATTTAAGTGACGGCATATATGTTGTGAATATTGATGGCTATATTTGAAACAGTTGCAATTACACTCTGATTGACGAAAGATAATTTATTTTATCTGTTAAATTTCAGCTATATTGGCTGTTCTATTGCATTAGGTCTTACACTCTATATCAAACAATATAAGCATGAACGCCGTGTAACTCAGCTTTTGGTAGGCTTATATATGTTGTTATATTTAGGAGTGATCTGCAATGAAAATATGCAGATAGAGGGCTTTTTGCAAATACATATGTCCGATTACGGTATTTATGAAACCAATGAGTTGTTTTCGTTCATTCGAATTAAATGTGATACAAGCAAATGTATATCTTGTGGAAAGTGCAAAAAGGTTTGTCCTATGGATGTTGACATGACAGATAATTCAAAAAAACGTCAAAATGGAACGGATTGTATTTTGTGTTTTGAATGTACAAAAGTATGCCCTAAAAATGCATTATAAAAGGGGAAGATTTAACATTGTGAGATACGCACCCATAAATACAAGATGAAATCGAAATTGAAGAGAGAAAAGGATGAATATAAAACTTGTAAAACTTTCTTATCAATATAAGGATCAGCTATTTGAGATGCTGGAAGAGTGGAAACGGGATATAGAAGAGAACCATACGGAACACTCTCCGTGGATGATTTTTAGAAATGATTTTCATGATTTTGATCACTACTTAAAAAATCTTGAAATAAAGGAAGAAACAGCGGATGGACGAGTGCCGGATACAACATTATTCTGTCTGGATCTGGACAGAAATAGCTTTGTAGGAGCTGTGAATATCCGGCATTATCTGAATGAGAGTCTTTTACGAAGTGGCGGGCATATTGGGGATGGAATAAGACCGAGTGAAAGAAGAAAAGGTTATGCCACAGCTATGATTGCATTAGCACTGGAGAAGTGCAGATATCTTGGGTTAGAGAAAATACTTATGTGTTGTAATAAGGACAATATAGGGTCGGCGAAATCTATTATAAATAATGGTGGTATACTGGAAAATGAAGTAGAGGAAGATGGATGCATGGTGCAGCGATATTGGATTCAGCTATAGCTTTCGGGCGTGATTGACTTACTATATTTGTGAAAAATATCTAAAAACTTTGGTAAAAAGCCAAATAAATATGGAAAATTCCCTAGATTATGTTATACTAATACATATTACACTCGTTAGAAAGGACAAAAGATAATGCAGAATTATGATGAAAAGTACTTTATCGCCAAAGCTAACAAAAGAGCGAGTAATACGTGGCTGATATTAATGTTGATCGTAACGGTTTATTATACAGCCAAGATGGGAAATGGGGAGCTGCGGCCCAAGTGGTTTCTTATGATTTCCATGATAGGATGGGCTGAGTATTTGATCGGACTACTGATGCTCAAAATCCGGGGGAAGAGTTTTGACGGCTATAAGTGGGTAGTTGGTATGGGATATCTGACGTTTTTTGCAGTTATCGCATGGACTACGATGGAAGAAACATTTATTGTTTTTATCATGCCGATGATCTCTATATTGATTTTGTTTAAAGACCCGAAGCTGATCAAGATCATGATGTGGTCAACGATGTTTGTGCTTTTCAGCAGTAACATATATAAGGGTACGGTAAAAGGAATGATGGAATTTGTGTCAAGTATTGACTGTGCCCTTGAATTTGCGATCGTATTGTGCTGCTATGCGTGTACGAATATGGCAATTAAGCATCTGGTAGAATCTGATGGTGCGCTGACAGGTTCTATTCAGAGCAATTTAAACAGAGTGGTTCAGACTGTTGAACAGGTAAAAGTAGCAAGTAATGAAGTGGTAGATGGCGTGACGGTTGTCAGGGAACTTGCGGATGAAAACAGAACAGGCGCAGAAAATGTGGTAAATGATATGCGTGAGCTTTCAAATGACAACGGGGTGCTGAATGACAGAACCATGTCATCTATGGAAATGACAGGTGTTATTGATACACAGGTAAACAATGTGTCAGAACTTATGGAACAGGTGATGACGTTAATTGATGCGTCTACGGAGCACGCAGATATCAGTTCAAAAGAACTTACAGAGGTAGTTGAGATCACCAATAAGATGGCAGAACTTTCCGCAGAAGTAGAAAATGTTCTTGGTGAATTTAAAAATGAGTTTGAAAATGTTAAGAACGAGACAAGTACGATCGAAGGAATTACGAGCAAAACCAATCTTCTGGCACTGAATGCGTCTATCGAGGCGGCAAGAGCCGGAGAAGCGGGAAAAGGATTTGCTGTTGTTGCAAATGAAATTCGTGAACTCAGTAACGGAACACAGAATTCTTCGGGGAGAATCATGAATGCACTGGCACATCTGGAAATGACTTCCGGAAAAATGCTGGAGTCCATTACAGAGACAATCCATCTGATCCAGGTCAATATGGATAAGGTGGCTAATGTAAATAAAAGTGTTACGGATATTACGAAGGACACGTCAAGCCTTGGCGTGAATATTAAGGTAGTAGACAGTGCCGTTAAGGAAGTGGAGAATTCCAATAAAACATTGGTTGACAATATGCAGCAGGTATGCGATGTCATGGAAGTTATGACAGGAAGGATCAATCAGGCGGAATACACTACGAAA
Source organism: uncultured Roseburia sp. (assembly GCA_964388945.1). Taxonomy (GTDB): domain Bacteria; phylum Bacillota; class Clostridia; order Lachnospirales; family Lachnospiraceae; genus Roseburia_D. Next base: position 21,248 of record CAYMCM010000032.1, on the reverse strand, counting down.
GAAATGCTCAGCAAGTACGAAGGAAGTGTCAAGAGCGCAGTTGAGATTGAAAACGTTGTAGGACATCTTATGGAAGAGTTGGGCGTTGGCGGCTTTATGGGAGTTCAGGACTTAAAATCCGGCATGAAAATAGCAGTAGCTTTTCAAACAGAAGGCAGTAAGAAGGAGTATACGGGTGAAGTCGATGACTGCATAGATAAAGAGGTTTTTGTAAGTTTAGAGGACAAGGGGCAGGATATTCTTAATACAAGGCACTGTCACTGCCAGTTTAGAACGATCGTAGATAATGTATTATACAGTTGGGATGATATTGTGATCAGTCATGTACAACATGAGAAAAATGGTAAGTATAAACTACTGGTAGAGACGAATCCGAAGGTATACAATCGCAGAAAATATCCAAGAATGCCGTTTGTAAATAGTTGTACCGTCAGAATCAAGGGTGTGGATGAATCATATAGTGCAAAGATGGCAAATATCAGTGCGAATGGATTTGCGTTTGTATGTAAGGATAAAGTATTTGCAGACAACAAAGGAGAAAATGTTATCGTGGATGTTCAGGATTTTGCTGTTTTAAACGGAAAATCTTTGGAAGGATGCATTATCCGTTCGTCCAACAATAACGGAGAATATATTGTTGGATGCCGTATGCCGGAAGATAATGATGCGATCAAAGAATATGTAAGCCAAAATTACAGTGAATAGTATATGGAAGGAACGGCTGTAAGCAGTGAAATAAATGCTGGCAGAGACAATAAGAATGGGAACTCCGAGTTTGGCATCGGAGTTCCTGTTTTCTAATTGTCCTGCAAATAATCCCTGCCCCAGTTGCACATGGCATCCAGAATCGGAGTCAGTGTTTCACCGAGCAGTGTGAGGGAGTATTCGGTCTTTGGCGGAACGACAGGATAAACTTCCCGATGAATGAGTCCGTCTTTTTCCAGTTCGCGTAGCTGCTGAGCCAGCATCTTATCGGTCGCTTTCGGCATGCGCTTGTGAAGTTCGCTGTAACGCAGTGTCTGGTTCATCAGATGCCAGAGGATAATGGCTTTGTATTTTCCGCCGATCAACTGGATGGTTGCCTCGACTGGGCAGGTAAATCCGGAACATTGTTCAGTCATAACGTATCTTCCTTTCCTTTTGGGTAGTATATACCTAAATAGTGCGTTCTTGTTAAATAGGATATTCCAGATATAATTATAGTACAGACCGGTCAAAAGAACAATCAGAATCAGGAGGAAACCAGATATGGAATTTTTAAATATTGCAAAAACACGTTACTCAGTGAGAAATTATATGGATCAGAAGGTGGAAACGGAAAAGTTAGAGCAGATCTTAGCGGCTGCGCATGTGGCACCAACGGCAGCGAATCTGCAGCCGGTGCATCTTATTGTGGCGCAGAGCGAGGAAGCATTACAAAAAGTCGGGAAAGCGGCAAACATTTATAAAGCGCCGTTGGCGATCATAGTATGCGCAGATCATGACAAAGCGTGGGTTCGCCCCTTCGATCATAAGAATACCTGCGACATAGACGCATCGATTTTGACGGATCATATGATGCTGCAGGCAACAGAGCTTGGACTTGGCAGTGTATGGGTGTGCTATTTTAAACCGGATGTGATAAAAGAGGAATTTGCGCTTCCGGACAATCTTGAGCCGGTCAATATTCTGGTCATCGGATATGCCAATGAGAATGCGCCGGATGAAGATCGTCACGAAAAGACCAGAATTCCGGTAAAAGAGCTGGTTTCTTACGAGAAATTGTAAAGCCCGGTGGTGTGAACTGAGTGCTCCGGTCAGGCAAAGAGAACCACACATTATTAATGTAGTAATAAAAACTACATAAAATAGAAAAAAATACAATAATACATTGACATAGAAACTCTGCTGATCTATACTGAAAATGGTTTGATAATCAAATTATTTAAAAGCCATTGGAGGAGAAGGATATGGGAGCAGAGGAATATAAATGGATGGGAAAATCGCTTAGGATCGGAGACATGGAAGCGGAGGTGCCGATCATCCAGGGAGGTATGGGTGTAGGCATCAGCCGCAGCAGTCTGGCTGGTGCAGTCGCGAAAGAAGGCGGTGTCGGTATTATTTCAACGGCGCAGATCGGGTATGATGAGGACGGTTTTGAGGAAGATCAGGCAGGATGCAACCGTCTGGCGATCCGTAAGCATATTGCGCGGGCGAAGGAGATCGCCTGCGGAAACGGACTGGTCGGTGTGAATATCATGGTGGCGTTAAAGCACTACAAGGAGCATGTGAAAGAAGCAGTGGCGGCTGGTGCGGATGTGATCATAAGCGGCGCGGGACTGCCGATGAATCTGCCGGAATTAGTCAGCGAGACCTGCAAAACAAAGATCGCGCCGATCGTTTCCTCGAAACGTGCGGCACAGTTGATCTTAAAGATGTGGGATCATCACTATGCGCGGACGGCGGATCTTATCGTGATCGAAGGACCGAAAGCCGGAGGACATCTGGGTTTTTCCGAGGAGCAGTTAATGGATGTGGATGCGATTGATTTTGACGGAGAGGTACAAAAGATCATTGACTGTAAGAAAGCATATGAGGAGAAATATAAAAGGGAGATTCCGGTCATTGTTGCTGGCGGGATCTATGATGGAAAAGATATCCGGCACGCATTAGAGCTTGGTGCGGATGGCGTGCAGATTGCAAGCCGTTTTGTCGCGACGGAAGAATGCGATGCTTCTTTCGAGTACAAACAGGCATATATAGGGGCAAAGAAAGAGGATATAGAAATCATAAAAAGCCCGGTCGGTATGCCGGGCCGGGCACTGCGCAACGCATTTATGGATCGCATAAAAAAGTCTGGACAGTCTGTTTTAAAATGCTATAATTGTCTGGAAAAATGTAATCCCACAAAGGTGCCGTACTGCATCACAAAAGCGCTGATCGATGCGGTAAAGGGAGATGTAGAAAACGGGCTTATCTTTTGCGGAGCCAATACCGGGCAGATCCGGGAGATGACGACCGTACATAAGCTGATGCAGGAGCTGATCGCGGAAAGCGGAGGAGCGTGAAAATATGAGAATTGCTGTATGCGAAGATGATAATATCGTATCTGCATACATGGAAGAATACTTAGCCTCTCTCGATATTAGTGATATTCAGTATGAGATTTTTGCCTCCGGCGAAGATCTCATACGCTATATGGAATACGAAAAGGTGTTTTTCCAGATTTATTTTATGGATATTGAGATGCCGGGCAGGAATGGGATTGAGATTTCGGAATATATCCGTGCGCATGATAAAAATGCACGGATTATTTTTGTTACGGATCATTCGGATTATGTATATCAGGTTTTTGAGATACTGCCATTTCGTTTTTTGAGAAAACCGATTGAGAGGGAGCAGTTAAACAAGGTTTTAAAAGAAGCGATCGCGCAGATAGATGCGGAAAAGAAAGTATTCTTCTTTAAGATAGGAAAAAGCCAGTTTCAGGCAGCTTATGAAGAGATTTTGTATTTTGAAGGAAATCTGCGAAAGGTACATCTTGTCTCGATGGCAGGAGAATGGGATTTTTACAGTAAGATCTCAAAAGTATATAAGCAGTTGGATACCGGTATTTTTTTACAGATCCACGCCTCATACATCGTCAATATGGATTATATCCGCTGTATTACGGAAACGGAAGTCACTTTAACAAATGGTACAAAGCTTCCGATCAGCAAAAAATTTCGTGACAGCGTAAGAAAGCACCATATGGAGTACATGGAATGGAGGTGCGGAAATGATTGAGCGGATTGTCTGGTTTCTGATGATATTAATGTTTAATCTGGCAGACAGTTTGTTTATCCTTCGTTATCACAAGCACCTTTATGGTGCGTACAAATGTAAAAAAGAGAAATTTATTTTTTGGTCTGCTTTTATTATAATTCTGGCGACAGCGGTCATTTCCGTGATACCTGTCATGATATTATGGGGAATGGTTCTTTTTGGTTCGTTCTGGCTCGGAGCTTATCCGGGAGAAAAGAAGAACAAGCTGTTGTTTCAGATGGTATTGTTCTTGTTTGCAGTTCTGTCTGTTGTTCTGTCATTTGTGACAGCTTCCATATGTTTTCGAAATGAAACCCAGACAGGTGTTTTTACGCTGTTATTTTCGCATGTGCTCTTTGCCGTGATGGCGGAGGCGGCAGGACGGTTTGACCGCTCTGCTGCGGTGGAACTTCCGGGTAAGATGTGGCTGTTGCTCGTTTCAATCCCTGCGGCAAGTCTGATTTGTGTTCCGGCATTTTCAAGAATTGTTGGTTTAAATGAAAGTATTGCAGCTGAAATAGGAAAAAATCAGGTCATTATACTCATCGCGGTGTTTTTTATCAATGTCATGGTGTTTTATCTATTCGGGAAGTTTTCGGAGCTGCTGCACACGAGGATGGATACCGCTGTATTGGAAAAGCAGATCCAGATGCAGGAGAAGTATTACCGCGCAATGGAGGAAAATCACGAAAAGGTACGTATACTCCGGCATGATATGAGAAACCAGATCAACACGATTGCGGCTATGGTTGAAGATGGAGAAATAGAAGAGCTCGCTTTGTATCTTGGGCAGATCAAAGGCTCGTTTGCGCATGTGGAAAAACTGATCGTGACAGGAAATCCGCCTATAGACACGATATTAAACATTAAGATTTCTGAGATGAAAGACTGCGGCATACAGGTAAAAACCAACATTTTGCTTCCGAAGGAGATTCGATTGCCGTTTCGTGAGGCAGCGATCCTGTTTGGAAATCTGTTAGATAATGTGATGGAGGAATGCAGTCGTCTTCCACAAGAAAAGCGCGGGGTGACAATTCAGCTATCTTATACGGATCAGATTCTGTTTCTTAAGATCACCAATCCGATGTGTGCAGTTCAAAAAGAGATTCCACCGAAAAGTGAGAAAAAGGATACAAAAGCACATGGAGTTGGTTTAAAAAGCGTCCGGCAGATCGTGGAACAATTTCATGGAACGATGAAAATGACCGCACAGAATTCTGTATTTCAAATTACAATTATATTATATGGTGTTTGACCAAAAGTGACAATCTGCATGACCAAAAATGACAATAGACAGCAGGGAATATTTTTTTTGCTATCATTGATGTAGTAAATAAAGAAAGATGGCAGTCAAGTTTGTTTAGGAGGAATATCGAATGAAAAAAGAAATATCAAGATGTATCATAATGCTTTTGATTGCGTTTGTTTCTGTGATCGGATGTGCAGTTTTAAAAGCGGTCGATGCACCAAAACTGGTGATAAATATTGTTCACCTTATTGCTGTTATGGCGATCCTGAGCTGGGGAAAAATGCTTTTCGATTTCTGCCGGAAAAAGATAAAGTAAGCAGGAGCTGATCGCGGAAACAAAAAAAGGTATTTGAGGAAGGAACGGCGGAGCATCTGGTCGGACCGGAGCGAAATAAAAAATAAAATGAAAAATTTTAAAAAAAGTATGGACAAAACCAGACATCTGTGTTAGTATAATTAAGCACGTTTCAGAGAAACGAAAAACGATGCGTGGCTCAGCTTGGTAGAGCGCTGCGTTCGGGACGCAGAGGTCGCAGGTTCGAATCCTGTCGCATCGATTCTTGGCAGGGGCACCGCTAATCCTTAGTGTTAAGGGTTAGCGGTTTTTTTGATTGTACTAAAATGAAAAACAAAGAAATCCTATTGACTTACTATGAATACGCAGATATAATAAGACCAGAAGGAAAGAAAGAGGTTAGCGCGATGAAAATATCGACAAAAGGAAGATACGCTTTAAGACTCATGGTCGATCTGGCACTGAACGATACCGGAGAACCGATCAGCTTAAAGGATATTGCAAAAAAAGAAAATATATCGGATAAATATCTTGAGCAGATCATATCTGTGCTCAACAAGGCGGGATATGTGCGCAGTATCCGCGGTGCGCAGGGCGGCTATATGCTGCGCAAAAAGCCGGAGGATTATACGGTCGGCATGATCCTGCGCCAGACAGAAGGCAGTCTTGCTCCGGTCGCATGTCTTGAGGATGAGGACGCAGAATGTGACCGCGTGGATGATTGTGTATCCCTGATCGTATACAGAAAGTTAAATAATGCGATCAATGAAGTGGTGGATGGGATCACGCTGGCAGATCTGGTGGACTGGACACTTCAGAAAAATGGACAGTATGTAATTTGACCGGATGGGACAGAATAAGAGCAGAAAACAGTAAAGAGGGGAGATTTCATGCAGGTGCAGGAGTCTCCCTCTTGTGTATTTTAAAAAGTCCAATCCCAAACTTGACAAGAGGTAGGAATGGTTTATAATGTAGGATATAGAAATCCTAGAAAACCGATATGAAAGAAGGAAATGCGATGAGCAAACTGATTTATTTAGATAATGCAGCGACGACGCAGGTTTATCCTGAAGTTTTGGAAGCTATGACACCATATTTTACGGAGCATTACGGAAATCCGTCCAGCATCTATTCCTTGGCGGGAGAGAGCAAACGTGCGGTAGACGCGGCAAGAAGCACGATGGCGGAGTTTTTGAATGCGGCAGCAGAGGAGATTTATTTCACCGGCGGCGGCAGTGAATCGGACAACTGGGCACTGAAAGCAACTGCGGAGGCATATGCAAATAAGGGAAAACATATTATCACATCGAAGATCGAGCACCATGCGATCCTGCATACCTGTGAATATCTGGAGAAACATGGGTTTGAGGTCACATATCTTGATGTGGATAGTAATGGTCTGATCGATCTAAAGGAATTAGAGGCGGCGATCCGTCCGGATACGATCTTAATTTCCATTATGTTTGCGAATAATGAGATTGGAACGATCGAACCGATAGCAGAGATCGGAACGATCGCGCGTGAGCATGGCGTATTGTTCCACACGGATGCGGTACAGGCTTTCGGTCATGTGCCGATCGACGTACAGGCGATGAATATCGATATGTTAAGCGCGAGCGGACACAAGGTCAACGGCCCGAAGGGTATTGGTCTTATGTATATCAGAAAAGGAATCAAGATCGGCTCTTTCGTTCACGGCGGTGCACAGGAACGTCACAGACGTGCAGGCACGCACAATGTGCCGGGCATTGTCGGATTTGCGAAGGCGGTGGAACTTGCGCAGCGTGATATGGACAAACGTATGAAATATGAGACTGAGCTGCGAGATTATTACATCAGCCGTGTAGAAAAAGAGATCCCATATGCAAAATTAAACGGAGACCGTATAAAGCGTCTGCCGAACAACACAAACTTCTGCTTCCGTTTTATCGAGGGTGAATCCATGTTGATTTTGCTGGATCAGAAAGGGATCTGCGCATCCAGCGGTTCTGCCTGCACATCGGGATCACTTGATCCTTCTCATGTGCTTTTAGCGATCGGTCTGCCGCATGAGATCGCACACGGTTCCCTGCGCGCAACACTTTCTGAAAAGACCACGAAGGAAGACATTGACTTTACCGTGGATGAATTAAAAAAGATCATTGAGCGTCTGCGCAGCATGTCACCGTTGTACGAGGATTTTGTGAAGAAGCAGGATAGTGAAAAACAGGCTTAAAAATTAGGATGATTCTTTTTATGTATAGTGAAAAGGTAATGGATCATTTTAACAATCCGAGAAATGTCGGAGAGATTGAAAATCCGAGTGGTGTAGGAACCGTCGGTAACGCGAAGTGCGGAGACATCATGCGTATGTATCTGGATATTGATGAAAACGGTATTATTCAGGAAGCAAAATTCAAGACGTTCGGCTGTGGAGCAGCAGTGGCGACCAGCAGTATGGCAACAGAGCTTGTAAAAGGAAAGACCGTACAACAGGCACTGGAAGTTACCAATAAGGCAGTTATGGATGCACTTGACGGATTACCACCAGTTAAGGTACACTGTTCTTTGCTTGCAGAGGAAGCGATCCATGCAGCTCTCTGGGATTATGCTGAGAAGAACAATATCAAGATCGAAGGATTGAAACGTCCGGTCAATGATATTGCAGAGAAAGAAGAAGCACCGGAAGAAACATATTAAGAAAAGGATAACGTATAGATGAGCAAAGTCGTAGTCGGAATGTCCGGGGGAGTGGATTCCTCTGTGGCAGCCTATTTGTTAAAAGAACAGGGATATGACGTGATCGGAGCGACAATGCAGATTTGGCAGGATGAGTCCGCGCAGGCCCAGGAACATGAGGGGGGCTGCTGCGGACTTTCTGCGGTTGATGATGCAAGGCGCGTGGCGGATGCGATCGGTATTCCCTATTATGTCATGAATTTTAAACAGGATTTTAAGGAGCGTGTCATTGATTATTTTGTGCGTGAATATGAAAATGCCAGAACACCGAATCCATGTATCGCCTGTAACCGTTATGTAAAATGGGAGTCCCTTTTACAGCGGTCGATGGAGATCGGAGCGGATTATATTGCGACAGGACATTATGCCCGGATCAAAAAACTGGAAAGTGGCAGATACACAGTACAAAAGTCGGTGACAGACAGTAAGGATCAGACATATGCGCTTTACAATCTGACGCAGTTTCAGCTTGCGCACACGCTGATGCCGGTCGGTGCGTATGAGAAGCCGCAGATCCGCAAGATGGCGGAGGATGCAGATCTTTTGGTGGCACATAAGCCGGACAGCCAGGACATCTGTTTTGTTTCCGATGGAAACTATGTGAAATTCATGGAGGAGGAGACCGGAAGAAAGTCTCTCCCCGGAAACTTTGTGGATGAGGACGGAGTGGTGCTCGGACGGCACGAGGGTATCTGGCATTATACGATCGGTCAGAGAAAAGGGCTTCATCTGGCACTCGGAAAACCGGCATTTGTAAAGGAGATTCGTCCGAAGACGAATGAGGTCGTGATCGGCGGTGCGGACAGCGTATTTTCCGATACGATGATCGTGGAGGATGTCAACTACATGGCAGTGGAAAAACTGGACCAAAAAACAGAACTGTGTGGAAAGATCCGTTATGCACATAAAGGCGCACCGTGTATCGTGGAACCGCTTGAGAATGGCAGGCTGAAGGTGAAATTTCATGAGCCGCAGCGTGCAATCACGCCGGGACAGGCGGCTGTATTTTATCAGGATGACTATATTGTCTGTGGTGGAACGATCACTGCGGAATAAATGGGAGTGGAGATCATGGAATTACTGGATGCGGTCACTTAGATTTTCCATAAATTTTTTCGGTGTCATTCCATATTTTTTCTTAAATTCACGATGAAAATAAGAAAGATTGTGGAAACCGACCGCAAGTGAAACAGAAAGTGTGGAAGACTCACCGTGTTCAAATTGCTCTGCGGCTTTTTCCAGACGCAGATTCTTAATGTAGGTAAGACATGACATACCCACATATTTTTTAAAAAAGCGCATGAAATAATATTCGCTGAAATAACAGATGCCGGCAAGCTGCTCGATCGAGAGCTCTTCCGAATAATGGTGTTCGATATGATCGAGCACCTGTTTTAATTTTGCGGCATGTTCCGTGTGAAGCTGTGGGAGGTTTGAACTCTCTGTGCAGTACGGCAGCAGGATCGCGATGAGCTGTAAAAATAAAGATTTTAACATCAGTTCATAGCCCGGAGCAGCAGTCCGGTAAGCCTGACTGATCTCATGAAACAGACCGAGGATTTCCCGGTAGGCAGGATGCTCTTTTTTTATGACAAAAGGCGGGATCAGTTTTTGGTTGGCGAGCGGTGTCAGATAACGGACAGCGCAGACATCTGCGGAATTGATGCCGAGAAAGTTCATGTGAAACACATACGTTTCAGAGCGCATACCGGTTCCGGGAATGGAACTGACTGCGTGCAGAGTCATCGGCGGAAGAAAGATCAGGTCGCCCGGCATTACCTGTGTGGACTTCAGATGTGCCTGATAGATACAGCTTCCCTCTTCGATCAGCGTAAATTCAGCTTCCTCATGCCAGTGCGCAGTGACAGCAGGATAGGAATCCGAAAGTTCGGTGATATACTGTTGGAGCGGAAACATCTGCTCACCATGTCTGGCTTTTTCTTTCTGCTCCGGTGCCGGAGTGTTTGAATCTTTCATGGGACTCATCCTTTGCTTCGTGAACTTTGTTTTTCTTAAAAACGCCCTCTTGTGCAGACAGGTACGAGAGGGCAGTTTTGTGTTATAAAAAGAAAACATAGTGCAAGAAAAATTTGAAATATGGCTTTATAATAACAGTATCATACAAAAAGAGCAATACGAAAAAACATTATGAGGTTGAATGGATAAGAGAAAAGTTATAATGCAGGAGGGATACAAAATGAAGAAAAAATGGTGGCATGACAAGGTAGCATATCAGATCTATCCAAAGAGCTTTTGTGATACGAACGGAGATGGTATCGGGGATCTTCGCGGCGTGATTTCAAAGCTGGATTATTTAAAAGAACTTGGCATCGACATTATCTGGCTTTCACCGATCTATAAATCGCCTTTTGTAGATCAGGGATATGATATTGCGGATTATTATAAGATCGCGGAAGAGTTCGGCACGATGGAAGAGTTTGACGAGCTTCTGGCAGAAGCAAAGAAACGTGATATGTATATCGTGATGGATCTGGTCGTAAACCATTGTTCCGATCAGCATGAATATTTTAAGAAAGCACTGGCAGATCCGGACGGCCCATATGCGGATTATTTCTATTTTATAAAAGGAAAAGACGGTGCGGCACCGAGTAATTACCGCTCGTACTTTGGCGGAAATGCATGGGAGCCGGTTTTAGGCAGTGACAAATACTATCTGCATATGTTCGCAAAAGAACAGCCGGATTTAAACTGGGAGAACCCGAAGCTGCGCCGCAAGGTCTATGACATGATAAACTGGTGGCTGGACAAGGGGCTTGGCGGATTCCGCATCGATGCGATCATCAACATCAAAAAAGATACCAGCTTTCCTTCTTTTCCGGCGGACGGCGCAGATGGGCTTGCGTCCTGTGTCAAGATGGTAGAGGAAGTGGACGGTGTCGGTGAATTTTTGGAGGAAATGAAGCACGAGACTTTTGAAAAGTATGATGCGTTTACGGTCGGTGAAGTATTTAATATGAAAGAGGATGAACTGCGTGAATTTATCGGGGAGGACGGTCATTTTTCCACGATGTTTGATTTCTCGGCACATGAGCTGACCTTCGGTGAGCATGGCTGGTATGACAGCAAGCCAATCGTATTTAAAGAGTGGCGTGACATTGTGTATGCGTCCCAGCTTGAGATGGAGGGGATTGGATTTAAGGCAAACATCATTGAAAACCATGATGAGCCGAGAGGTGCGAGCCGTTATCTGCCGGAGTACGCACAGAATGAAGCCGGTAAAAAGATGCTTGCAACGACGTCTGTGCTCTTGCGCGGTATCCCGTTTATTTATCAGGGACAGGAGATCGGAATGACAAACTGTGTGCGCAGCGATATTTCCGAATATGATGATATCAGTACGATCGACCAGTATCAGGTGGCGGTCGAGGCTGGCTGCACGAAAGAAGAAGCACTGCGCTGTTGTTATGAGAACAGCCGTGACAATGCGAGAACACCGATGCAGTGGAGTGATGAAAAAAATGCCGGATTTGGAAGCGGAACCCCGTGGCTTCCGGTCAACCCGAATTATACAAGCATTAATGTAAAGGAGCAGGAGGGCAGGGCGGATTCTGTACTTTCCTATTACAAAAAGCTGATCGCGTTAAGAAAATCGGATGCCTGCAAAGAAACCTTTACCTATGGCGGTTTCATACCGGCATATCAGAGTGAAGACGACATCTTTGCATTTCACCGTAAATCTGCAAAGCAGGATATTCTGGTGCTTGCGAATTTCGGAAACGGGGAACATACCATAAAGCTTGAAGGAAACGCAGAGCGTGTCCTTTTGTCCAACATGGGACGGGAACAGGCAGTCTGCGCAGAAGCAGAGTTAAACGGAAGTGTCACGTTAGACAGCTGCGAATGTGTGGTCATGGTGATGAGATAAGAAAGAGAGCGCCTCTCCGTTGGGAAAACAGGAGGGGCGTTTTTCCCTGAAAAATCAGTTGACAAGCACAGATTTTGTGCTATGATGAAGAAAAGAAGCATAGAAAAGTTATGATTTTGCGGGAAACCGCATATTTTTTTACAGACGAATTAGCACTCAAAACAAACGAGTGCTGACAATGCAAGGAGGAAGCGCATATGATCGTGATACCAGTTTATAATATGATCCTTTTACCGGAAATTACGTTTTATTTTAAGAAAGATCTGTTTGAAAGCCTGCATGCGGCAAAGGCAGAGCCGGGGGAAGATGTACTTTTTGTCATACAGAAGGAAGAAAAGGAGCGTGCCCGCCTTACAGCAGAGGATTTTTATCCGATCGGTGTTTGTGGTGTGGTTGAGAAGCCGGATGAAGAGGGAAATGTCTGCATCCGCGTCAAAGAGCGTGTGAGCATTTCCGATGCAGAGGTGACACAGGACGCGATCACGGCAATTGCTTCCATCCGCGCGGAGATAGAGGATCTTACGCCGGAAGAAGAAAAAGAACGTTTCGGAAACTTAAAGGAAGAGCTGCTTGGCTTTGCGCAGAATTATCAGTGGGGTATCTGGGCGCGAGGCTACATTCTGCGTTGGAAAAATGCTTTAGAGATCGTCTGTGCGCTTGCCAATTATCTGAATTTGAGCGCAGAGGAAAAATACGCGATGATCGAAACTGATTCGCGGGCGGAGCGGATCGAACTGGCGGAAAAAGCAATCTATGAATTTATCGAATTATCTGAGATTGGTGAAGAGGCAGAAAATGCGCAGAAGGCTTCCCATGAAAAGATATACCGTGAAGAGGCGTTAAAAAAGCAGATTGATTTTTTACAGAACAAATTAGATGAAATGCATCCGGAAAGTATTTCGGATGTGCGAAAATTTGAGCATAAGATCATGGAATCCGACATGAACGAGACTGCCAGAAAAGAAGCAGAGAAAATATTAAACCGCATGAAGCAGGAAGGCAGTGACAGCCATGAGTATGGTATGCTCTATGATTATCTGGATTTTGTCACCAGTCTTTCATGGAAAAAAGAGTCGGCGTTTGACGTGGATTTGGCAGAAGCGGAACAGATACTTGATGAAGAACATTATGGACTTAAAAAAGTCAAAAGAAGGATCATCGAGCAGATGGCAGTTATGGCATTGAATAAGAAACAGTCAGGCTCGATCCTGCTTTTTGTCGGAGCACCGGGAACCGGAAAGACCAGTATCGGACAGAGCATTGCAAAAGCACTTCACCGTGAATACATCCGTGTCAGCTTAGGCGGCGTCCGGGATGAGGCAGAGATCCGCGGACACAGACGTACCTATGTCGGAGCAATGCCGGGACGGATCATGGAGGGCATGAAGCGAAGCGGCGTCTCTAATCCGGTCATGGTTTTGGATGAAGTGGATAAGCTGTCCAAAGATTACAGCGGAGATCCGGCAAGCGCACTGCTTGAAGTGCTTGATCCGGAGCAGAACAGTAGCTTTACAGATCACTACATGAATGTGCCGTATGATCTTTCTGATGTGCTGTTTGTCTGCACAGCAAATTCGACCGACACGATCCCGGAGCCGCTTCTAAATCGTATGGAAGTCATACAGTTTCCGGGCTATACAGAGCTTGAAAAATTCGAGATCGCAAAACGGCATCTTCTGCCTAAGGCAATGAAAAACATGGGGATCAGGACAAGACAGTTAAAAGTACCGGATGAAACACTGCATGCGCTGATCAACGGTTATACAATGGAATCCGGTGTCCGGGGGCTGAAAAAGAAACTGGATACGCTGTGCCGTTATGCGGCAGTAAAACTGGTAAAAGGCGAACAGAAGAGTATTACGGTCACACAAAAAAAGCTGCCGGAGTTTCTTGACCGCAGACCGATACACCATGAGCATATCTTAGAAGCGAAAAAGCCGGGTGTGGTGACCGGACTGGCATGGACTTCCGCAGGCGGAGAGATCTTATTTATCGAGACAATGCAGACGAAGGGAAGCGGAAAGGTACAGATTACCGGACAGCTTGGTGATGTTATGAAAGAATCCGCCCAGATCGCAGTGAGTCTGATCAAGTCGCTCTATCCGAAAGAAACCGGGGACTGGGAAAAATACGATCTGCATATTCATGTTCCGGAGGGGGCAGTGCCAAAAGACGGGCCGTCGGCGGGTATTACTTTAACGACAGCACTCGCGTCGCTCGTAACAGGAAAAGCAGTAAGCCCGGAATATGCCATGACAGGTGAGGTTTCTCTGCGCGGCTGTGTTATGCCGATCGGCGGATTGCCGGAGAAGCTTATGGCGGCACAGCGCGCCGGCATTACAAAAGTCCTGATCCCGTATGAAAATGTGGATGATCTTTCTGATGTAGCGGATGAGGTGAAAGAAAAATTAGAGATCATTCCGGTCAAAAATGTAAAAGATGTCTTAAAAACAGTGTTGAAATAAAAAACCTATTGACAAAGTAGGAATACAGGGATAAAATACAATCAACAGATAAATCATACTTATCAAGTATGAAATGTATGAAATCAACAAGTGACATGAATGATACAAAGAAATCATATCAATAGAAAGGAAGATATTATGGCAAACATTTATAAGGGAACCCTTGGTCTGATCGGAAACACACCGTTAGTAGAAGTGGTAAATATCGAAAAGAAATATGATACGAAAGCAACGATCCTCGCAAAGCTTGAGTATTTCAATCCGGCAGGAAGCGTCAAAGACCGTATCGCAAAAGCAATGATCGAAGATGCAGAGGAAAAAGGTCTTTTGAAAGAAGGCTCTGTGATCATTGAGCCGACGTCGGGAAATACCGGTATCGGACTGGCATCGATCGCGGCTGCAAAGGGCTATCGTGCGATTCTTACCATGCCGGAAACCATGAGCGTGGAACGCCGCAACATCTTAAAGGCATACGGTGCAGAGATTGTTCTGACCGAAGGCACGAAGGGCATGAAGGGTGCGATCGAAAAAGCGGAAGAATTAGGAAAAGAGATTCCAAACAGCTTTATCCCGGGACAGTTCGTAAACCCGGCAAACCCGGCAATCCACAAAAAAACGACCGGACCGGAGATATGGAATGATACAGATGGAAAGGTTGACATCTTTATCGCAGGTGTCGGCACAGGCGGAACCATTACCGGAACCGGAGAATACTTAAAATCCAAAAATCCGGATGTTCAGATCATCGCGGTAGAGCCGGAAAGCTCACCGGTACTTTCGGAAGGAAAGAGCGGACCGCATAAGATTCAGGGTATCGGTGCAGGTTTCGTGCCGGAAACCTTGAACACCAAAGTATATGATGAAGTATTTAAGGTTGCCAATGATGATGCATTCCGCATAGGCAAGGAGATCGCATCCACAGAAGGCTTCCTCGTTGGAATTTCTTCCGGTGCGGCACTTTACGCAGCACTTGAAGTAGCAAAACGACCGGAAAATGCAGGAAAGACGATTGTGGCACTGCTTCCGGACAGTGGTGACCGTTATTATTCGACCTCTTTGTTCATTGACTAAAAATTATATCTGAATATAACAAAAAGAGTTTTCGGTTTAGATTAATCCGAAAACTCTTTTTTGCAATGGTGACGAAAAAATTCATCATTGTAACACGGGAAAGTGCTAAAGAAAAGTCTGAAAACATAAGATCGCGTTCTTTGTCGGACCACCCGCATATTATAGGGGCAAAAGCTGGAATCCGGAACCTGTCAGTTGTCAGACACAAAGATTCTTTTGCAGAAAAATAGATGTGCCGTCCGCTTGTTGCATGAGAAAATAATCTTATATATGGTATATAAAAAACAACTAAAATACAATATATAGTTGCTAAACGGAGCAGATACCATTATAATTTATCATTAGAAGGAGATGTCAAAATGAGAATTACAAAACGAAATGGATCAGAAGAAGATTTTGATCCGTCAAAGATTACAGTTGCAATTACAAAAGCGAACGATGCGACAGAAGGGAATCGTTTGAGCAAAGAACAGATTCAGGATGTCGTGGATTTTATTCAGTATAAATGCCAGAAGCTTGGACGGGCAGTCTCGGTTGAGGAAGTTCAGGATATGGTAGAAAAGCAGATTTTGTCCACCGGAGCTTTCAATGTGGCAAAAAATTATATCATCTACCGCTATGAACGTTCTTTGGTGCGCAAGGCAAATACGACAGACAACCGGATCTTAACACTGATTGAATGCAACAGTGAGGAGATCAAACAGGAAAATTCCAATAAAAACCCGACCGTGAACAGCGTACAGCGCGATTACATGGCGGGTGAAGTCAGCAAAGATATCACAAAAAGACTTCTTCTGCCGCCCGATATCGTTGAGGCAGATTGTCAGGGGATCATCCATTTTCATGATTCGGATTACTATGCACAGCATATGCATAACTGCGATCTGGTCAATCTCGAAGATATGCTTCAGAACGGTACGGTCATCAGTGAGACTTTGATCGAAAAGCCGCATAGCTTTTCCACAGCATGTAATATCGCAACGCAGATCATCGCGCAGGTTGCAAGTAACCAGTATGGCGGACAGAGTATTTCGTTGGCACATCTGGCACCGTTTGTCAATGTGTCAAGAGAAAAAATCCGCAGAGAAGTGGCAGAGGAATCCAAGCTGCTTCCGGAGATGCCGTCGGAAGAGGTCAGAAACGAGATCGTGGAACGCCGGCTCAGAAAAGAAGTAAACCGCGGCGTGCAGACCATTCAGTATCAGGTCATTACATTGATGACGACCAATGGACAGGCTCCGTTCCTTTCTATCTTTATGTATCTGAATGAAGCAAAGAACGAACAGGAGAAAAAAGATCTCGCACTGATCATTGAAGAAATGTTAAAACAGCGTTACCAGGGCGTAAAAAATGAAAAGGGTGTCTGGATCACACCGGCATTTCCAAAGCTTTTATATGTGCTTGAGGATGATAATGTGACTGAGGGCACACCGTATTTTTACCTGACGGAGCTTGCTGCAAAATGTACGGCAAAACGGATGGTGCCGGACTACATTTCCGAGAAAAAGATGAAAGAGTTAAAGGAAGGCAACTGCTTCCCGGTTATGGGATGCCGCAGTGCACTCAGTGTATGGAAAGACGAGAATGGAAAATATAAGTTCTACGGACGTTTCAATCAGGGAGTTGTCACGATCAATCTTGTAGATGTGGCTTTGTCTTCCGGAGGAGACGAGAAAAAGTTCTGGGAGATCTTTGATGAGCGTCTGGAACTCTGCTATCGAGCACTGATGTGCCGCCACAACCGCCTGAAAGGAACGTTGTCCGATGCGGCACCGATCCTCTGGCAGTATGGGGCACTGGCACGCCTGAAAAAGGGCGAGACGATCGACAAACTGCTTTACGGCGGATATTCCACGATATCACTCGGATATGCGGGACTCTACGAATGTGTGCGCTATATGACTGGAAAGTCACACACAGATCCGGAGGCAACTCCGTTTGCGCTTGCAGTCATGCAGCATATGAACGATGCCTGCGACAAATGGAAGGAAGAGACGAATATCGGTTTTAGTATCTATGGTTCACCGATTGAGAGTACAACCTACAAATTTGCAAAATGTTTACAGAAACGGTTTGGTATCATCAAGGATGTGACAGATAAAAATTACATCACAAACAGCTATCATGTCAATGTAAAAGAGGAGATTGATGCATTTTCCAAGCTGAAGTTTGAATCCCAGTTTCAGGCACTTTCTACGGGCGGTGCGGTAAGCTATGTGGAAGTTCCGAATATGCAGGATAATATTCCGGCGGTTTTGGATGTCATGAAGTTTATCTATGACAATATCATGTATGCAGAGCTTAATACCAAGAGTGATTACTGTCAGAAATGTGGCTATGATGGACAGATCCAGATCGTGGCCGGAGAGGATGGAAAACTTATCTGGGAATGCCCGCACTGCGGAAACCGCGATGAGGATACGATGAATGTTGCAAGAAGAACCTGCGGCTATATCGGAACCCAGTTTTGGAATCAGGGCAGAACACAGGAGATCCAAGAGCGTGTGATGCATTTATAATATGTAATTTAAGGAAAGCACTGTAACGAGCAGTGACAGGCAGCAGGATGGGAAATTCCTGCTGTTTTTGTTCCGTAAAAAGTACATGGAATATATTGTTTTGTGCCGGAAATGGGTATAGAATAAAAGCATCGAATAAATGTATATTTGATAGAATAGGAGAGAAAACAATATGTTTGGTTTTGGTCACTTAATTGAGATTTTAAAAAAAGATCCGAAAAAGATCGTATTTACAGAGGGAACGGACCCGCGTATTTTAGAGGCAGCCTCCAGACTTCTTGCAAGCAATTTTTTACAGCCGATTCTCGTAGGAGATCCGGATGAAGTACATAAAACAGCAGCAGACAGCGGCTTTAATATCCGCGGCGCAGAGATCATAGATCCGAAAAATTTTGATCGTATTGATGAAATGATAGATTTATTCTGCGAACTTCGTAAATCCAAAGGTGTTACACCGGAGCAGGCGAGAGGAATTCTTTCACAGGCAAATTATTTTGGTACTATGCTGGTAAAAATGGGGCTTGCAGATGCACTGCTCGGCGGAGCAACTTACTCCACAGCAGATACGGTTCGTCCGGCACTGCAGTTAATCAAGACGAAGCCGGGTAATACGATCGTATCTTCCTGCTTTATTCTGGTTCGTCCGGCAGCAACCGGAGAGAACGAAGTGCTTGCCATGAGTGACTGTGCTATCAACATTCATCCGACGGAGGATGAACTTGTAGAGATCGCAGGTGAGTCTGCAGCATGTGCAAAGATCTTCGGCATTGATCCGAAAGTTGCATTTTTAAGCTACTCTACATTTGGTTCCGGAAAAGGCGAGGATGTAGATAAGATGCGTAACGCAGCCGCAAAAGCAAGAGCAAAATACCCTGATCTGCCGATCGAAGGTGAGATGCAGTTTGATGCAGCGGTTTCTCCGAGAGTTGCACGCACCAAGTGCCCGGATTCCGTTGTTGCAGGACATGCAAATACATTTATCTTCCCGGATATCAGTGCAGGAAATATTGGATATAAAATAGCGCAGCGTCTTGGTAATTTTGATGCATACGGTCCGATCCTTCTCGGACTTAACGCACCGATCAATGATCTGTCCCGCGGATGCAATGCTTCTGAAGTATATTCGATGGCGATCATCACCGCAGCATTGGCATAAGTTTTAAAAACTGGAAGACCACTTCGCATCGCTTTTGTGAAGTGGTTTTTTTCTATAAATTTTCATGTTTTGTAAATAATTACGTAGATGAATTTATTCGGTTTGTGATATAATATGATGTGAGTGTCGGAATACAATCTGGCACATCAGATATTTATCCCCTGAAAAATCAGGATTTATCGTGAAAGTGGGTAATTATGAGATTTAAACGAGTAGATAAGAGTACGGTGAGATGTATTGTTTCACAGGATGAGATAGAAGAACGCGGACTTAAGATCGAAGATCTGATCAAAAATGGTGATAAAGCACAGGAATTTTTAAACGAGGTCGTGGATATGGCGGAGGAAGAGATCGGTTTTAAGATGACCTCTGGGATTCAGGCGGTACAGGCGGCATTTCTGCCGAACCATGATGTGGTATTCACATTTTCGGACAAGGCAGAGAATATCGGAATGGATCGTGCGTTGGATCAATTAAAGGATATGATGAGTGAAGAAGGATGGATTGATTCGGAACGTGTCGATGAGATACGGAGCATGGACGGGCAGGATCAGGCGGATGCGTTTGCCGGGCTGCTTCGTGAGGTACAAAGCAGGCAGGAAGCGGAAATGAAGGAGACAGAAAAGCAGAAAGAGGATGCGGCAGACAAAAAGGATCAGACCGTAGCGGTGCAGGACGAGAAGAAGACATCGGATTACTGGATGGGCAATCATATGTTTATCGTGTTTTTTGCTTCCATAGATCATGCAGTCCGTTTTTGCAGACGTTTTCCTGATTTTGCATTTCCAAGTGAGAGATTGTACCGAATGAATGACAGAAGATATGCATTGATCTTAGATACAGCGGAGATCAGCAGAGAAGAGATGGCATCACTTTCCATGCAGGCATCCGAGTATGGGACAGCTTTCCTGATCGGGGATGCCAGAGCGCGTGAGATTGAAGAACATGAGATCTGTATCCTGCAGGAGCGTGCGCTTTATCGGCTTCAGAATTTATAAAATCCGATTTTATAAATCTGTTACAGTTTTTATGCAGAAAGTTCACATTTTTTTCAAGGGAGAGACATAAGAAGTTCATAAATTGCAGATATTATATAAGCATCACTTGAGAAGAAATCAGTGATGAAGAAAACTTTTTCATAAACTCTCCCCCTTTATAAAAACCACCGATGCACACGGTGGTTTTTTTGTACCAGTAACGCCTCGTCCATTTTAGATGAACTGATTGGAGGAAGCATCATAGCAATAGTCGATGTCTCCGAGTTTTTGTTCTAATGCTGCGCGGTCTGCGCCATGTGCATGGCAGAATTTATCTAAAGAAGTATAGTGATCCCGGAGTTCTGTGTTGACAAAGCTGAGCAGAATGACAGGATCTTTTGGTAATGACTGAAACATGACAGGTTCTCCTTTCTGGATGTTAAAATTCCCCATGATTATAGAAAAGAAGGGCGGAAATGTCAAGGTACGGCGGATGGGAAGAAAGCGAAAAGAATGTAAGTTTCCAGAAAGTTTAAAATGTGATAAAATCAAAACAGCAAAAATGTGATATTAGGAGGAGACCGATGAAAACAGAAAAAGAAGACTTAACGGGACAGATGAATCTTTTTGAGATGCTTTCCGGGGATACAGATAAAAAAGAACAGATCAGACATAGTAAGGCGGCAAAGACAGAAGAGATAAAGGAAGAAGAACCGGAAACATCGGACTTCTATCCGATCCGCCGGAAAGCCGGGGAGATGCATGTGGTGATGCATAAAATGTTTGAGGATATGTTGGAGAAAGAAAAGATCGTGGTTGCTTATATTGACTACAATGTGATCTATTATAAGGAAAAAGATAAAAAGCCACAGCTCATGCAGTATAAGAGTGCAAAGCAGGCGGTTGACCGTTATATGGAGATCGTGGAGCGGCTGCGTGAGGATCGGATGTTAATAGAGGACGAGGGAGAACTTATCCTTTGTGATGTGTAAAAATGATAATATCAAAAAATCGCCTAGACTTTACGGTCTGGGCGATTTTTTTGACAGCGGAAAACTGTCTTAGCCGATATGAGGAGTGTGTGAAACTTTTTCTGTAAATAATGATATAGAAGGTCTTCTATGATAAA
>CAYMCM010000031.1:0-28009 GCA_964388945.1 uncultured Roseburia sp. | reverse complement strand
ATATATTGAAATCATGACAAGGAAAAAGATGATAATGTTATAAAATAATAATGATCTATTTTGGATGTGATAGGGAGGCAGAGGATACAATCATGACAATGAGAGAGGTTTTTAGTATGAACAACATAGAACGCAGGGATGCCGGAATGGCATATATTTCAGATGAAAGTGTTTTTGAGGAACAAAAAGAGTGCAGAAGAATTCTTCAAAAACTGAATTTTATGGATAGGACAGATTTTGAAGGGATCGGTGAGGTGGTAAAAGAACTGCTTGGAAAATCAGAAAACGCATTTATCAATCCGCCGTTTTACTGTGATTATGGAAAACATATCGAGGTTGGGAAAAATTTTTTTGCGAATTACAACTGTACACTTTTAGATGTTGCAAAGATCAAGATCGGTGATAATTGCCAGATGGCGCCGAATGTGGCGATTTATACGGCAGGTCATCCAGTGCATCCGGTAAGCCGCAATTCTGCTTATGAATATGGCAAGGAGGTAACGATCGGAGATAATGTCTGGCTTGGCGGAAATACAGTAGTCTGCCCCGGCGTGCATATCGGAAATAATGTGGTGATCGGTGCCGGGAGTGTTGTTACCAAAGATATTCCGGACTGGTCGATCGCAGCAGGAAATCCTTGCAGAGTCATACGAAAGATTACGGATGAAGACAAAAAGAAGCTGTTTCGCAATGAAGAAATAGACGAAGAAGCGTGGAATGATATTGTGGAGCGTATGGATTTTAACCTGGGAGAAAAATAGTATGAAGCACTGTTTCAAGAGTATCTTTTTTGTACTTATGATAAAATGAAACCTTCATATCATGCATTATGAAAATATGTTCCGGAAATGATTGACAATTTAAATTTGTTGAAATATCATTGAATTATAAGGCGGGGGAGTTCTGCGTGCAGGACTCCTTTTTTCTGCTATTTGAAGAATAAGATCATAAGAAGGAGAACGTATATGGGAAAACAGGTTGCTGTATTGATCGATGGGGATAACATCTCGCATAAATATGCGGAATATATCAAAAGGGAGGCAATGCATTACGGAAACGTAAGGGTTTTCCGGCTTTATGGCTCGATCAGTTCACCGAGCGTCAGACCGTGGTACCGGGTTATGCCGCTGCAGGGGATCATGCCGATGCTTCAGATTACATATGCCAATGGAAAAAGTGTGGCAGATCAGGCACTGACGATCGATGTAATGGATCTTTTGTATACACAGGATATTGATGTGTTTTGTATCGTATCGAGCGACAGTGATTTTACCAAGCTGGTATACCGTTTAAAAGAAGCGGGAAAAGTTGTCATCGGAATGGGAGAAGCAAAGACAAAAGAGGCACTTGCAAAAGCGTGTGATGAGTTTAAGATTCTTGATCTGATCTATAAAGATGCGGATCTTGAGACACAGGAGATTACGCAGAAGGATATAGAAACTATTCCGGTTGCGGAAAAGGAAGTTCCGGAGGAGGAAGAGATCATCGAGGAGGAGCCGATCGAAGAATCCAAGATCAGTATTCCATCGGAAGAGGAAGTGATCCGGTATACTTATGAATTTATAAAATCTTCCGAGGATGAAAAAATCAATCTTTCTGAGGTTGGAAAGGCATTAAAGGAGAAATTTTTAGGATTTGATGCCAGAAATTATGATTACAATAATATGACCAGGATGTTAAGAAATCATTCTGACCTCTTTAGGGTCGATCGAAGAAAAGCACCTGACGGCATTCATGGAATCATTTATGTCAGCATAAAGTAACGAAACGGAGTCAGGGATAAAATGAAAAAGGTACAGAAGTCAAAAATCATATGTCTTTTTTCCATGCTGTTTTGGCTGTTGTTTTCGTCCTGCGGAACACAGACGGCAGAAAACAGCCTGTCAGGAGAAATGCAGACGGATGACGGCATATCGGATTCTACGTTGGAAGTCCATTACATTGACGTGGGACAGGGCGATGCCACGCTGATCGTCTGCGATGGACATGCGATGCTCATTGATGCCGGAAACAACGATAAAGGTACAGCGGTGCAGTCTTATCTGATGTACCAGAATGTAACGGCACTGGATTATGTGATCGCCACACACCCTGATGCGGATCATATCGGTGGTCTGGATGTTGTGATCACCAAGTTTGACTGCGGCACGATCTTCATGACGGATGAGGAAAAAGATACCGCTGCTTATCGGGATGTCATAGATGCCATGAAGTACCGGGGATATTCAAAAACAGCTCCGGTTGTTGGAGCTTCCTATGCGCTGGGCGGCGCAGCTTTTACGATCGTTGCGCCAACGACACTTGGAACCGATTCAAATGGAAATTCCATTGCGATCATCTTACAGCACGGCAGTAATCGATTTTATTTCGAAGGAGATGCGGAAGAAAACGAAGAAGTGGGCATTCTTGTGACCGGCATTGATATATCGGCAGATGTATACAAAGCAGGACATCATGGGAGCAAGACGTCCACAAGTGATGCGCTGCTTGCGGCGGTTCATCCGCAATATGCAGTCATAAGTGTCGGTGAGGGCAATACATACGGACATCCGAATGCCGAGACACTGAATAAATTCCGGGCGGATGGTATTTCGGTATTTCGTACCGATGAACAGGGCTCGATCATTGCCGCATCCGACGGAAACAGCATTACATGGAACTGTTCACCTTCTGAAAGCTGGCAGTCTGGAGAACCATCGGGCGGCAGTACAGATATTCTATCGGACGAATCCGGAAATGAGCAGCAGGACACTTTGGCTTCACAGAGTCAGAGTGCCGTGACAGATGCGGACATAAATACGGATGTGACCGTACATATCACGAATACGGGAGAAAAGTATCATGCGGCAGGCTGTCGTTATTTAAAGGACAGCGATATAGAGATTTCCTTGTCTGAGGCAAAAGACAGAGGTTATGCTCCCTGTTCCGTCTGCAAACCGCCGCAGTAAGCTCTGCGTGCGAGAATATTTGCAAGCATATCACTTCGCCAGTTCCCAGAATGCCACTGCGCTTGCAGCCGCAACATTTAAAGAATCCACGCCATGAGCCATTGGAATTTTGACGGTATAATCGGATGCCGCGATCGTATCCGGTGAAAGACCGTCGCCTTCAGTTCCGAGGATGACCGCCAGCTTTTCTTCGGCGTGGAGTATAGGAGCATCGACTGGTACAGTGTCGTGCGAAAGTGCCATAGCGGCTGTTTTAAAGCCTTCTGCATGTAAAAGGTCTATGGCGCGGACAGAGGATGTTTTTTTCGAAAACATAGTCCAGGGAACCTGAAATACGCATCCCATGCTGACGCGGGATGCCCTGCGGTAGAGAGGATCACTGCATGCAGGGGTAAGAAGCACCGCATCCATTCCAAGTGCGGCGGCGGAACGGAAAATAGCGCCTACATTTGTAGGATTTACAACATCTTCCAAAATGGCAATCCTGCGTGCGTCGGTGAGAATTGTTTTTACATCCGGCAGCGGTTTCCTTTGCATTGCGCAGAGCAGACCACGGGTAAGTTTAAATCCGGTAAGGTGGGTTAAGACTTCGGATTCTGCTGTATATACCGGAATGCCTTCACATCTTTTTATAATATCTTTTCCTTCTGTCACGATCTGCTTTTTCTCGATCAAGATGGACAGGGGGTTATAGCCAGCATTCAGCGCACGTTCGACTACTTTTGGACTTTCTGCGATAAATAATCCCGGGTTCGGTTCGTGATAACGAAGCAGCTCTACTTCGGAAAGCCTTGCGTAGACATCCAGTTCCGGAGCGTCTAGATTATTGATTTCTATGATTTTATCTGACATATATTCTTTCCTTACTTTTTCCTAAATACTTTGTAAGCTATTATAGCGTATTTGTGGTCGTTCTACAATGATTCATAATAATTGTGTTTTAAACTTCCGGTTGCAAAAGAGTTCGTATCATGTTATATTGAAAACGACATATGACGGAAACGGAGGCGGTACTATGCCAAGACCGACACGGTGCAGAAGGATCTGTGATGAACCAAAATATCAGGATTTTTCGCCTTGCGGGGAAAAACCAAGTGAGGTCATCATTCTGGCACTGGATGAATATGAAGTGATCCGGCTTGTGGATCATGAAAAAATGACGCATGAACAGTGTGCAAAGCAGATGGATATTTCAAGGACAACCGTGACAGAGATCTATGAGAGTGCCAGAGGGAAGATTGCAGATGCGATCATAAATGGCAGAAGTTTACGGATCGAAGGCGGAAATTACCGTTTTTGCGATGGAACCGCCAGATGTTGTGAAAAGAAATGCCGGTTTCGGATGAATGGAGCGGATATTTTATTAAATGTGAAAGAGAAAGGGGATCATCAGATGAGAATCGCAGTAACTTATGAATATGGAGAAATTTTTCAGCATTTTGGACATACTCCTCAGCTTAAGGTGTATGATGTGGACAATGGAAAAATCACAGATAGTCAGGTCGTGGACACCACAGAGAGCGGACATGGCGCACTGGCAGGTGTACTTTCAAGACTGGAAGCAGATGTACTTATCTGTGGAGGAATCGGAGGCGGAGCACAGATGGCTCTCGCACAGGCGGGTATCAAGCTTTTCGGCGGTGTAGCAGGTAATGCAGATGCTGCAGTACAGGCACTCGTTGATGGAAAGCTGGATTATAATCCAAACGTACATTGCAGTCATCATGAACATGGGGAAGGTCATAGCTGCGGAAATCATTCCTGTGGTGAAGATCACCACGGATGCAGTGGAAATTAGAGAAGAATTTGTATCCTCCTTACCGGACAAACGGTAGGGAGGATATTTTGTCTTTTAGATGTATCTAAGCATCCCTTTTTGAGCAAACGTGGATTATTGGATAAAGAAAAAATTTCCATATTTAAGAAAAATTTAAGAAATTGCCAATGCGCGTTTAAGAAAAATGGGTTAGGATATTTTTTGTATTAAAATTAAAATAGATACAAAATCAGAGTAAGAGAGGGTTTAAAAGGAATGAAAGCAGTATTCAAACCAACAAAGAAGAAAGTAGTTATCATTGTACTGGTTCTTATTGTGATCGTTGGTGCAGTTTCGTATTTTAATGCGAGAGCCAAAGCGGCAATGGCAGCAAGTGAACCGATGTATAACACGGCTTCGGTGGAAAAAAAGGATTTAAGGAAAGAAGTCAGTGTCAACGGAACGATCGGAAGTGTGAATAAAAAGTCAGTCGAAGCGGATATTACCGGCGTGGAAGTGACACAGGTAAACGTAAAAGTCGGCGATCAGGTGAAAGCCGGGGATGTGATCTGTACGTTTGACAGTTCAAGCATTGATACGAAGATTGCAAATACAAAAGAAAGTGCCGATCTTGCCGCACAGAAATCCAATCAGGCAGTTTCTGACGCACAGGCAAGTTATAATGAAGCAGTAGCAGATAAAAACACAAACGCTTCGAGAGATGCGCAGGCAGTAACAGATACATTCAATGGTTATCAGACCTCCATTGCGGAACGTGACGGTGCCAATACAGCATATCAGCAGGCACAGGAGGATACGGCTGCAAAGAAGAATGCGTATGATACCATATTGAATGATCCGAATGCGACAGAAGAACAGAAAAGTATAGCTTTACAGGCATATCAGCAGGCACAGATCGATGAGGGCAATGCATATAGTACACTTGATGCGGCGCAGGCAAAGGTTGTTTCAAAAGAAGCTGAGTATCAGAATGCGGTACAAAAACAGCAGGATAATGCGCTCAATGATGACAGAACCGTAGAAAGACAGGATTCTGCACTTGATTCCGCAAAGTTGGACGCACAGAGCGTAAACAGCGGAGATACGGCACAGGCACTGGATGATCTTCAGAAACAGAAAGATGCATGTACCGTAGTGGCACCGATTGACGGAACGATCACCTCTCTTGATGTGGAAACAGGAGATATTTACAAAGGAAGCACAATCGCAACGATCCAGAATGAAGGGGTACTGCAGGTGGACGCAACAGTTGATCAGTATACGATCAGTGATATTGCGGAAGGTATGTCAGTCGTTATCAAGACCGATACCACAGGAGATCTTGAAATGCCGGGTACGTTATCTTTTGTGTCTCCGGTGCCAAAGAGCAGTATAGATAACAACGGAAAAGTTACGACAACAACAGATTATGAGATCAAGGCAGATTTCAAAGAACAAAATGAGCGTCTGCGTCTCGGCATGAATGCAAAGACAACGATCCTGATCTCGGAAGCGAAAAATGTACTTTCTGTTCCGGCCAGTTGTATTCAGACTGATGGTGACCGCAAGTATGTTACGGTTCTCGTGGATGAGGCGACCGGAGAGACAAAAGAGCTTGACATAACAACCGGACTGGAAACGGATTATGATGTAGAAATACAGGGCAAAGACTTAAAAGAGGGTATGACTGTGATTATTCCGGATACAACGACAGAGTCCGCAACAGAGACAGACGATGTAATTTACGGATAATCGAGGTGGAGAATAGCATGGAAAATGATGTAATCATCGATTTGAATCAGATTGTAAAGAAGTTTTATGTGGGGCAGGAAAATGAACTGGAGATTCTGCACGGGATCGATCTGAAAGTAAGGCGCGGAGAATTTGTTTCTATCGTCGGAGCATCCGGTTCCGGAAAATCTACATTAATGAATATCATCGGTATTCTTGACCGCCCGACATCCGGAGGATATATGTTAGACGGGGTGGATGTCTGCAAGGCAAACGACAAGGAGGTATCTCAGATTCGTAACAAAAAGATCGGATTTGTGTTTCAGACCTATAATCTGATCGCCCGTACCAATGCGATTAAAAATGTGGAGCTTCCGATGATGTATGCCGGTGTATCAAAAAGAGAGCGGACAGCGCGGGCAAAAGAGCTGCTTCGACTTGTTGATATGGAAGAACGTATGGATCACACACCGGATGAACTTTCCGGCGGACAAAAGCAGCGTGTCGCGATCGCACGCGCACTTGGAAACGACCCGGCAATCATCCTTGCCGATGAACCGACCGGAGCGTTGGATTCTAAGACCGGACGTATGATCATGGATCTGTTCCATAAACTGCATAAAGAAAAAGGGATTACGATCGTGTTGATCACGCACTCCAATGAACTGGCAGAGGAAACACAGCGTATCATCACGCTAAAGGATGGAACGATTACCGGAGAAAGAGAGGGAAGTGCGTATGCTGTTTGAGAATATCGGAGCGGCTTTAGCCGGAATCAAGGCAAATAAACTGCGCTCTTTTCTGACAATGCTCGGTATTATGATCGGTATTGCCGCGATCATTGCAATCACAATGGCAGGAAATGGGGTATCACAATATATCTCCAATCAGATGAACAGCATTGGCGCAAACAAGATCGAGTTTTATGTAACACAAAAAGATTGGGAGTCTGATGTGGAGTTAAAATCTTCAGATATGATCTCACAGGACATGATCCGTGATGTATGTAACCGATATAAAGATAAGATCAAAGATGTGTCTTTGACGGAAACATTGGGTGAAGGCGTGGTAAAAGATGGTAAAGAATACGCGAAGGTTTCCGTACAAGGCGGCAATTCGTCATCTTTTATGTGGGAAGATGGGGATATTCTTGCGGGCAGAGAGATCCTTCCGGCAGAACAGCAGGAGGGAGCCAATGTAGCGTTGGTGTCCGACAAGTTTGTAAATAACCTGTTTCATGGAAATCCTGAGGAAGCAATAGGAAAAGAAGTAGATGTTCTGCTTAATAATCAATATTATACCTATACGGTTGTAGGGGTATACAAGACCTACGACAGCCAGCAGATGACATCTTCAGCATATGATATGACCACAACTCTGTATATTCCGCTTAAAGTGGCACATCGGTTTATGTCAGATGCTTCGGAATTGACTTATTTTGATATTGATGGAAAAGATGGGATCGACTCCATTCAGGTGTCACAGGAGATTGCGGATTATCTGAATGATACTTATTATGCAAAGAATGACAATTTCTGCATTGCTAAGATCACAATGCAGGAACAGGCAGAGATGTTAAATGATTCAGTTGGTATGATCAAACTGGTCATGGGCGGTATCGGAGCAATCTCACTCTTGGTCGGCGGTATTGGTGTCATGAATATTATGATCGTTTCGATCACAGAACGAACCAGAGAGATCGGTACAAGAAAGGCACTCGGAGCGACAAATGGAAGTATCCGCTTACAGTTTATCACGGAGGCGATCGTACTTTGTGTGATCGGCGGAATTTTAGGACTTGGTCTGGGTATGCTGCTCGGTAACGTCATCACAAATGCGATCGGATATCCGGGTACGGTCACAGCGCAGAATGTAATCGCTGTGTTGCTGTTTTCTACGGCATTCGGAATCTTTTTCGGTTATTATCCGGCAAATCGTGCGGCGAAGATGAATCCGATCGATGCCCTTAGATATGAATAAACAGGAATCTTTTTCTAAAAAAAATATAAACATTTATAAAGACTTTTAGAATCAGTTGACAAAGCCTAATAGGGGTGCTAAAATGCTTAACAATGTTATTAAATTACATTGTTAAGCATTTTTTGATGGAGGTGAATCATGAACGGTGTAAACCACAGGCTGCTTCAGGTATTTCATCGTTTTCGCCAGTTACCGTTTTCGGTACTATTACCGGATACAATCTCACGCAATGATTTTACGACTCTGATGTGTATTGCACATGCCGGAGGAAAGAGAGCGGGAGAAGCGATCAGTATTTCCACGCTTGCAAAAAAATTGTGTGTAACGACACCAGCGGTATCACGCACGATCCGGAGTCTGGAGGAAAAAGGGCTGGTCTATCGTGAGACAGACAGCAGAGACCGCAGAAATACCTTTGTAAAACTGACCGATGCGGGCAGAATGATATTAAAGCAGTCTGAACGGGAGATGAATGATCTGGTAGACGCAGCATTCCAGAATATGGAACAAGAGGATGTGGAACGCCTGCTGGATTATCTGGACGAATTTCAGTCCAGAATGCAGACAGAATTGGAAAAGAGAAAAAAGCAATTATTATGAAAAAATTAAGAAAGGAATCTGTATGAGCAAAATATTTAAAAACCTGCTTCCTTTCTGGAAGTCAGTGATCATTATTTTGGCACTTTTGCTGGTGCAGGCATGGTGTGACCTTTCCCTGCCGCAGTACACATCGGATATCATTGATGTGGGCATTCAGAATAGTGGTGTAGAACATGTGCTTCCGGAAGCTGTTACAAAAGAGGAGTTTGAAACAGCAAAGACATTTATGACGGAAGATGAGATCACAGAATGGGAAAATGCCTATGAGGCGGATGGAGACAATTATATCCGTATTGAAGAGGATAAAGACACGTTAAATGATCTGGACGACAAGCTTTCCATGGCACTGGTCATGAATTATCAGATGTCCATGATGGATGAGACGACTTTTAAAGAGACGATTGCAAAACAGATGCAGACCGATCCTGAAATGTTAAAGGATCTTACAGTAGAACAGACTGGTCAGATGCTCGGTGTCGATCTTACCACTTTCACCAGAGAAACAGAAGATGATGATGGAAACAAAACAGAAGTTACCTGTGTGGATGTAAGACCACTTTTTAGAAATATGCTGGATACAGGCATGATGCCAAAATCGGATCTTTTATCTGTGCGGGATGAGATGGAAGAATCTTTCCGGGCAGTGGGAGATACGATGATAAAATCTGTCGGCGTTGCGTATGCGATCCAGTGTGATAAAGATGCAGGGATCGATGTGGATCATATTCAGACCTCCTACCTTTGGGCGGAAGGACTGCGGATGATCGGTCTTGCACTTTTAATGGGCGTTGCAACGGTATTAGTTGGTCTGTTTGCGTCAAAAGTAGCGGCTGGTATCGGTATGAATCTGCGTGAGGGTCTGTTTAAGAAAGTAGTTGGATTTTCCAATGCTGAGATGGATCGATTTTCCACCGCATCTCTTATCACAAGAAGTACCAATGACGTACAGCAGATCCAGCTAGTCACAGTTATGCTGCTGCGCATGGTCATCTATGCACCGATCCTTGGTATCGGCGGTATTATCAAAGTATCCCAGACCGGTGCCGGTATGGGATGGGTGATAGGACTGGCGGTGCTCCTTATTATAGGATTGGTATCTATTCTGATGGTGGTCGCACTTCCAAAGTTCAAGCTGATGCAGAAACTGGTAGACGGACTGAATCTGGTGGCAAGAGAAATACTGACCGGTATTTCTGTTATCCGTGCGTTTGGTCGTGAGAAAAAGGAAGAAGAGCGGTTTGATGAGGCAAACACAAATCTGACAAAAACAACGCTTTTTACCAACCGTGTCATGACTTTCATGATGCCGTGTATGATGTTTATCATGTATGGGCTGACGGTACTGATCGTGTGGGTAGGTGCACATAAGATCGATGAAGGCGTGCTTCAGGTTGGAGCGATGACCGCATTTATCACTTATGCTATGCAGATCGTTATGGCATTCTTAATGCTTACCATGATGTCGATCATGCTGCCGAGAGCCGGGGTAGCTGCGAACCGTATTGACGAAGTATTAAAGACCGAACCGTCCATTACAGATGCAAAAACACCGGAAAGTCTGACGGAACACAGTGGAAAACTTACATTTTCCCATGTTAATTTCCGTTATCCGGGAGCAGAGGAAGATGTGTTAAGTGACATTGACTTTACTGCGGAACCTGGAAAAACAACAGCGATCATCGGAAGTACCGGCTGCGGAAAATCAACGCTGGTCAATCTGATTCCGCGTCTGTATGATGTGACGGACGGAACGATCACACTTGACGGCAAAGATATTCGAAACATCACAATGCACGACCTGCGTGGCGAGATCGGTTTTGTACCGCAGAAAGGTGTGCTTTTTTCCGGAACAATCGCAAGTAATCTGCGTTTCGGCAGAAGGGATGCTGCGGATGAAGAAATCGCTGAAGCAGCACAGATCGCACAGGCAACAGAATTTATTGAAGGAAAAAGTGACCGATATGAGAGTCCGATCTCACAGGGTGGAACGAACGTATCCGGCGGACAGAAACAACGTCTTGCGATCGCGCGTGCCATTGCGAAAAATCCGAAAATCTTTGTATTTGACGACAGCTTTTCCGCACTTGATCTGAAAACAGATGCGGCGCTTAGAAAAGCACTGGCAGAAAAGGTTAAGGACAGTACAGTTATCATTGTCGCACAGCGTATCAGTACGATCCTTCATGCAGAGCAGATTCTGGTACTCGATGACGGACGTATCGTCGGCAGAGGTACACATGAAGAACTGTTGGAAAACTGTGAGGTTTACCGTCAGATCGCAAAATCACAGCTTTCAGCAAAAGAACTTGGCATTGATGATGATAGAAAGGAGGAGGCTTAAATGAGTGAACAGCATACAAAAACGCGCAGACGCGGACCGATGGGCGGCAGAGGAATGGCACCTGCGGAAAAGGCAAAAGATTTTAAGGGTTCCATCAAAAAGCTGATTGCCTATATCGGACGATATAAGGTCGGAATTTTCTTTGTTATGATCTTTGCGGCGGTATCCACAGTATTTAGTGTTCTGGGGCCGAAGGTACTTGGTAATGCAACGACAGAGCTTGCAGCCGGACTTCAGAATAAGATCACAGGCACCGGCGGTATTGACTTTACAAAGATTGGTGAGATCCTTATCTTTGTACTCGCACTGTACGCGATCAGTTCCATCTTCAGCTTTTTCCAGGGATGGATCATGACCGGTATCACGCAGAAAGTATGTTACCGGATGCGAAAAGAAATTTCTGAAAAAATCAACCGGATGCCGATGAAGTATTTTGAGAGCCGTACTTATGGTGAGGTCTTATCCCGGATTACCAACGATGTAGATACGTTAGGACAGGGATTAAACCAGAGTATCACGCAGATCATCACATCGACAGCTACCATGATCGGTGTTCTTGTCATGATGCTCAGCATTTCTCCGCTTATGACATTGATCGCATGTGTGATCCTGCCGATTTCTATGGCATTGATCTCACTGGTTGTGAAAAAATCCCAGAGATACTTTAAGACACAGCAGGAATATCTGGGACACATCAATGGTCAGGTGGAAGAAGTCTACGGCGGTCATATGGTGATCAAGGTATATAATAAGGAAGAAGAAACGATCGAAGAGTTTGAAAAGACGAACCGTGTGCTCTATGATTCTGCATGGAAATCCCAGTTTTTATCCGGTATGATGCAGCCGATCATGATGTTTGTCGGAAATCTGGGTTATGCGGCAGTTGCTTTGGTCGGCGGACTCCTTGCGATCCGCAATGTCATTACGATTGGTGATATTCAGGCATTTATCCAGTATGTAAAGAGCTTTACACAGCCGATTACACAGATCGCGCAGGTAGTTAATCAGGTACAGTCCATGGCGGCGGCATCGGAGCGTGTATTTGAGTTTCTGGATGAAGAAGAGGAAGATCAGTTTGCCAAAAATCCGGTTCATCTGGATAAGATAGAGGGTGCGGTCAGATTTGATCATGTGCATTTCGGATACCGCGAGGATCAGATCATCGTGCATGATTTCTCCGTAGATGTAAAACCGGGTCAGAAGATTGCGATTGTCGGGCCGACCGGAGCCGGAAAAACGACTATGGTAAAACTGCTCATGCGCTTTTATGATGTAAACAGCGGAGCAATCTCACTGGATGGTCACGATATTCGGGATTTCAACCGCGTAGATCTCCGTGATGCGTTTGGCATGGTATTGCAGGATACCTGGCTCTTTAAAGGAACGATCATGGAAAATATCCGTTATGGAAGACTGGATGCCACAGACGAAGAAGTGATCGCCGC
The DNA here is from genome assembly GCA_964388945.1 of uncultured Roseburia sp. Taxonomy (GTDB): domain Bacteria; phylum Bacillota; class Clostridia; order Lachnospirales; family Lachnospiraceae; genus Roseburia_D. The sequence continues at coordinate 15,208 of CAYMCM010000031.1, read as the reverse complement.
GGCGAAAGCAGCACATGCGCATCATTTTATCCAGACACTGCCGGGCGGATATAATATGGAACTCAATGAGGATGCAAGTAATGTTTCGCAGGGACAGAAGCAGCTCCTTACGATCGCAAGAGCAATCCTTGCCAATAATCCGGTGCTGATCTTAGACGAGGCGACTTCATCCGTTGATACCAGAACAGAAACACGGATTCAGAAGGCAATGGATAATCTGACGAAAGGCAGAACCAGCTTTATCATTGCACACCGCCTTTCCACGATCCGCAATGCGGATCTGATCCTTGTCATGAAGGATGGTGACATCATCGAGCAGGGCAATCATGATGAACTGCTCGCGAAAGACGGCTTCTATGCAGAACTCTACAATTCACAGTTTGAAGAAGCTTCTTAAAAACTAAAAAATATGGATATTGTCCTCCTTGTGTGCTATACTTTTTTCGTTATGAAAAATTTAAAAACAGGGAGGACATTTTTATGTCAAAATTCAAGAAACATGGAATGGTCACTTTATTCATCTGTCTTTGCCTTATGGCGGAAGGATGCGGAAGGCATCATGCGTCCGTAGAGGATCACACTTCGCAGAATACACACGGACAGAGCAATGCACACAGGCAGGACGAGGATGAGGAAGAAAAACAGGATGATACATTTCCAGGAACTTATACCGTACCGGATGGCTGGGTAAAGGCAGACGAACACTCGACAGACCAAAAATTCTTTTATGTAAAGAAAGGTCATGAGCATGATACACAGCCGGATAATATTTCCATTAACGTGGGAAAAAACCGTTACAGTGCGGATGAGCATGAAGATTTTAAAGAGGCGATCGTAAGTCAGCTTGCCATGCAGATCGGAAATTCCGGAGCCGCACTGGATGCCTATGCAGCTAAGACAAAGCAGGGGGATATCCTTTATGTCTTTACCATCACAGAAGACCGTGGGATCGTGACAAAACAATATTATGTCATTGGTGACCGCAGATACTGTCTGATCCAGCTTACTAATTACAGCGGATCGGATGCCGTGACGGACGCGGCGGATGAGATGGCGGAAAGTTTTGTATGGGAAGATGCGGATAACTGATCTTAATGATTGAAATGTTTGCAGGAAAAGGAGCGGAAAAATGAATTATCTGATCGTAGTAGATATGCAGAAGGATTTTGTAGACGGAGCACTTGGCACGAAAGAAGCTGTGGCAGTCGTTCCGGCAGTGGCGGATAAGATCCGGCGGTTTGATGGAAGAATACTGTATACAAAAGATACACATAAGGAAGATTATCTTCAGACGGCAGAGGGAAAAAAGCTTCCGGTAATCCACTGCGTCCGTAGTACAGACGGATGGGAGCTTGTGCCGGAAATAGTGAAGCTTGCAGAAGCTTCTAAAGGCGAAAAAGGCGCAGAGCCAATAGAAAAACCGACATTCGGAAGCGTAAAACTGGGAGAACTTCTGGTCGAAGAAAACAAAAAAGAGCCTATTGATTCGATCACGCTGATTGGGCTTTGCACAGACATTTGTGTAATATCCAATGCCATGCTCATCAAGGCGTTTCTTCCGGAAATACCGATTATCGTTGATGCTGCCTGCTGTGCAGGTGTCACGCCTGAGAGCCACAGGCGGGCACTTGATGCAATGAAAGCATGCCAGATCGAGGTCATAAACGAGGAGCAGATTTGATATGTCGATGCGGAAACGGATCTTTCTGATCCATATGCTGATGCTGATCGGAGGCATGGCAATCTTATTTGCCGTAATCTTCGGATCGGTGCGTTATGGAATGCGCGGTTACATGGACAGTGGAGAATGGATCTCTAATGTGGAGGATGATGCGAAAGCAGTGCTGGAAAAACTGAAAGCCGCTGATGGGAATTGGGATGTGCTTGCCAATGAACTGAAAAAAGATCACTGTGCACTGATAGTCTGCGAGGGGGAGCGTAATATTTATCCGACAGATCAGCCGATTCTGCCGGAAGACCGAAATATGTTAGAACGTCTGCGGCACGATCAGCGGGGCGTTCATACTGCATTCGGAAACACTTACGTGGATGCGGATGTGACATTGGATGGACACACTTATTATGTGGCGGCGCTGTTCGATCATCAAGGTATGATGCGGGAAAGTGAGCATATGGAACAGCGTTTCTCCGGGTCTTTATTGAAGCTTTTTTTCCTGATCCTCGCATTGATCCTTATGGGATGGCTGTTTTCAAAATATCTGGTCAACCGCATGATGGAGCCGTTGGATCTTTTAATGGATGGTCTGAAGCGAACGGCTGCGGGGGATCTGGAGCATCCGGTTATATATCATGGGGATGCAGAACTAGAATCGGTCTGTCTTGCATTTAACCAGATGCAGGAGACGATCCGGCGGCAGAAGATGGAACGACAGCAATACGAGCAGAGCAGGACAGACATGGTCACGAGCATTTCGCATGATCTGAGGACACCGCTTACTTCCATCAAGGGATATATCAAGGCAGTACTCGACGGTGTGCCGAAAACACCGGAGATAACAGAGAAATATCTACGGATCGCTTATAATTCCACGGATGACATGGATCGCCTCTTGCAGAAACTGTTTTTGTTTTCTAAGATGGAAACCGGACAGATGCCATTGCACTTAAAAAAAGCGGATCTTGAAACATATATCCGGCAGTTTGTAAAAGTGCATCAGAAACCGTATGAGGAGCGCGGTATGCAGATCTGTTTAGAGCTTGCACCGGGAATCCCGGAGAGTTGTTATGATTTATTGCAGTTAGAGCGTGTTTTTGTCAATCTGCTGGAGAACAGCCTGCGTTATGCCAAGCAGACACCGCTTGTCGTGACAATCCGGCTGGAAAAAAAGGATTCGGAACAGATTATTTCCGTATCGGATAACGGCGTAGGTGTACCACCGGAGAAACTGCCGCATATTTTTGAACGGTTTTACCGCTGTGATGAGGCAAGAGGTGAAGAAGGAAGCGGCATCGGTCTTTACATTGTAAAGTATATCGTGGAAGCACACGGAGGCAACGTAGAGGCGGAAAATGACGGTGGATTAAAGATCACAATGCATTTTCCGGAAAGGACAAAACAGGATGAAGAGGATACTGATTGTAGAGGATGATAAAAAAATAGCACAGCTAGAGCAGGCTTACCTTGAAATGAGCGGCTATGAGACTACCTGCGTTTATGATGGTGCGTACGTGGAAGCGGAAGTGGAAAACGGCAGTTATGATCTGATTCTGTTAGATCTTATGCTGCCAAACTGCAGCGGACATACAATCTGTGAAAATCTGCGAAAAAAGACGGATATTCCGATCTTAATGGTTACTGCGCTTGGAGAATCCGTAGATGTGATCCGGGGACTTGGACTCGGTGCAGACGATTATATCACAAAACCGTTCGATCCGGCGCAGTTAGTTGCCCGTGTCAAGGCACATCTGGAGCGCTATGATCGTTTGATCACAAGATTTGCGGAAAGGCAAGAAGTTTCGCAGGAGTCAAAGATTACGGTTCAGAATATCTGTATCTATCCCGAAAATTGGAAAGTTTATGTAGAAGGGGAAGAGGTGAGACTGCCGGGCAAGGAATTTGAACTGCTTTTGTTTCTCGCAAGACACGCCAATATGGTATTTTCCAGAGAACAGCTCTTTGAAAGCATCTGGGGGTATGATTATGAATCCGATGCCGCAACGGTGTCAGTACATATCAACCGTATCCGGGAGAAAATAGAAAAAGAACCGAAGAATCCGAAGATCATTGATACAATCTGGGGCGTAGGCTACCGTCTGAACAGTTAGACGGCAGCCTGCGCCCCTTTAATCAGCAGTCAGTTTTTGGCGGTTTTTTATGGCAGTCTTCAATGATCGGTACGATCAGATCCAGTTTTGCTTTTAAAACGACCTCAAGGGACGTGACTTTGTCTACCATGTTTGCAACGGATTCATTGACATCCAGAAGGTCTTTGATGTCGCAGTCATGCAGACTCAGGACTTTTTGGATCTTTTCTCCTTCTGCATTCAGGATGTGTGAGATGGCAGTTTCCTCTAATGCGATCGATTGTACGATAGAAGCTGCGGCACAGCATTTATCAATATTGGTACATTCTATTTTGGGCATACTCATATATATATAAAATCTCCTTTTTTTCGAATTACAATATATAGTTATGCAAAAAGAGACAAAGAGGTTCGTTCGGATAATTTTTATAGTTTGTTTAAATTTTATTTAAAAGTTTTTACCGGATTATTTAACTGCTTTTGTTACACTGATGCAGAAATTACAGAAAATAACATGCATCAGGAGAGGTGGATATGGTAAAATTTTTTAAACACGGAGGAAAGAAAACAAAGTTTATCGTGGTCGCAGTGATCATGATCGTTGTCATTCTTGCCTCCTTTTTTTGTGTGAATGCAAGAAGAAAAGCGGTGATGGCAAAAAATGAAGGCGTCCAGATGACACGGACAGAAGCGGTGAAAAAACAGTCATTAATTAAAAGCGTTGGGGCTACGGGAACGGTAGTCAGTGTGGACAGTAAGGATTTAAGCATAAGCCTTACAAATATTGATGTACAGAGCGTGGAGGTGGAAGTAGGCGATACAGTGGAAGCCGGACAGATACTCATGACATTTGATACATCGGATATTGAAGAGGATCTGGCAGATGCCGAAACACAGCTTTCCGAGGCGAAACAGAAAAATGCGCTTTTGGAGTCGGATGCGGCAAGAAATGTAAGTGACAGTGAGCTGACGAAAGATTTTCAGATATCATCGGCGCAGACAAAAGTGGATAATGCTTACAGCCAGTATCAGCAGGCGGCGGGAAACTGCGCATCGGCAAAAACAACGCTGGATTCCTTAAAAGCCGCAGAAAGTCAGGCAAACGATACGTATACGGCACTTGGCACAAGTCTCTCTGCGGCATCGGAAAAGCTGAATGCGGCACAGAATGCATATCAGACTGCACAGAGCAATGCAGCGGCAAGCCCGGATGACGCGGCGCTTGCGGCAGCGCTTCAAGAAGCACAGACGGCATACGAAAGTGCGCAAAACGAGTATAATACCATAAATGCGCAATATGGCGAGGCACAAAACGCATATCAGACTGCGGCGGCAAACCGGGCGGCACAGGAATCCGCGGTACAGCAGGCGGAAACGCAGGTGACGTCCACGTATTCGGATTATAATGAGCAGTTAAAGAATTATGATTATACAGCTGCACAGCAGGACAGTTCCGTTGCCAAGGCAAAGAGCAGCCAGAGTGCCACAGAACTTAGTTCTGATGTTTCCGAGCAGGAGAACAAGGTCGAAGAATACCAGTCACAGCTTGAGGAAGGCATTTTATATGCACCGATTGCGGGAACAGTCACGGCGGTTAATTATGAAGCCGGTGATACCTATGAAGGCGGCACGATCATTACGATACAGGACTGTTCTTCCTATGAGATTGAGGCAGAGATCGGTGAGTATGACATCAGCAGCATTGAAAAAGGCCAGGAAGTGCTGATAAAAACAGATGCGACCGGAGATGATGAATTAAAGGGCAGTGTTACCTTTATCTCACCGACATCGACTGCAAGCGAACAAAGCAGCAATGCTTCGGCAAGTGGAAGCGGAACAGCCTCCTCTTCCGGCAGTACGGATGTAAGCTACAAAATACGCATCAGCATGGAACAGCCGGATGAACGCCTGAGACTGGATATGTCGGCAAGCCTCAGCATTGTGATCGAAGAGCATAAGGATGTTTTGACCGTTCCGTACAATGCAGTATGGACAGATAATAACGGCAATTCCTTTGTCACGGTTGTGGCTGGAGAAGACAGTGCGGATGTTGCAGTGGAAGTAGTGATGGAGAGCAATTACTACACAGAAATTTCCGCTTCCGAGATCAAAGAAGGCGACATGGTGGAAATTGTAAATGACGGCGACGACAGTAATGGGAATGTTGGAGCAGGACCGGACGGAATGCCGGGAGGTGACGGCGGACAGGGACCGGGAGCAGGTGGTGGTCCTGGTCAGGGAGGAGGTTTTTAAAGATGGAGCGGCAGAACGCAGGAGATCAGGTAATAAAGCTGTGTAATATCAAAAAGCGGTTTTACATCGGAAAACCCAATGAACTTCAGATATTAAACGGAATTTCCCTGACAGTGCAAAAAGGAGAATTTGTATCGATCGTTGGGGCTTCCGGTTCTGGGAAATCCACACTCATGAATGTGATCGGACTCCTTGACCGTCCGACAGAAGGCAGTTATGAGATAGAGGGAATGGATGTTGCAGGAGCAACAGACAAAGATCTTTCGCTGATCCGTAATCGGAAGATCGGTTTTGTATTTCAGACCTACAATCTGATCGCTCGCACGGATGCGGTCAAAAATGTTGAACTTCCAATGATGTACGCGGGTGTACCGAAAAAGATACGGACAAAGCGGGCGGCGGAACTGTTAGAACTGGTCGGGATGCAGGAGCGGATGGCGCACACACCGGATGAACTTTCCGGCGGACAGAAACAGAGGGTTGCCATAGCGCGTGCGATGGCAAATGACCCGGCGATCATACTTGCGGATGAGCCGACCGGAGCACTTGATTCAAAGACCGGACGCGCGGTGATGGATCTGTTTCATGAACTAAACCGCAGTCAGGGGAAAACCATTGTTCTCATCACACATTCCCCGGAACTTGCAGAGGAGACTGACCGGATCATTACGATTTCAGACGGAAATATTACAGGAGAAAGGGCAGGGAGTTGGAATCTATGACAATGTTTCTTGAAAATATCAGACTTGCGTTTACCAGCTTAAAAGCAAACCGTTCCCGCACATTTTTAACGATGCTCGGTATTATCATCGGAATTGCTTCGGTCATCGCGATCATGACGGTCGGAAATTCACTTACCATGTCTGTGTCCTCTTCCATGCAGTCCATGGGAGCCAATAATATCACTGTATCCATAACGCAGAGAGAGGTGGAGACGGATGAGCGGGAAAACGGCATTGTGTTCGGAGAGACGACCAAACACCGGAACATGACGGAAGAAGATTATTTTACGGATGAAATGATCGAAAATATGACAGAGGCATTTTCGGATTCCATCGAGACAGTTTCCATCAGTGAGTCCGTGGGCAATGTCACGGCAAAAAACGGAAAGAACAGTGAAACGGTCAGTATCACAGGTGTCAGTCAGGGATATTTTACGGCAAACGAACTGACATTTTTAATCGGCGGATCTTTTTCTTCAAACGAAAGCGCAAATGCGCGAAATGTAATTCTGGTCGCAGATACGCTCGTGGACGATCTTTTTGGCTGTTCCTATGCCGAGGCAATCGGAAAGACCATATCTGCCAGAGTGAACAGAGAAACGGTTGAATTCAGTATAATCGGTGTTTATCAATATGAAGAATCTTTGTTTGCCGCATCGGAAACGACCACGGCATACATTCCGCTCACCACAGCACAGAATTTAAATCACAGCAAAAATTATGCTTCGTTTAGTGTAGTCTCCAAAGTGGGAACAGATTCAGAAACACTTGCAACGAAGGTTGAGGACTATTTGAACGGCTATTACCGGAGCAATCAGTATTATGAAGTGAACACTTACAGTATGGCGGCGATGGTGTCTACCATGAGTGATATGCTTGGTACAGTCACGCTTGCGATCGCAGTCATTGCAGGTATCGCACTTTTGGTCGGCGGAATCGGCGTGATGAATATCATGATGGTATCGATCACGGAGCGCACACGGGAGATCGGAACCAGAAAGGCGCTTGGAGCAACAAATGCCTATATCCGTATGCAGTTTATCTTAGAGGCAATGGTCATTTGTCTGATCGGCGGAGTGATCGGAGTATTTGTAGGTATCGGACTTGGTGCGCTCGGTGCTTCACTGCTTGGCTATGCGGTCAGTCCATCTTTGGGCAGCATCGTGTTTTCACTCCTGTTTTCCTTGATGATCGGACTGTTTTTTGGCTATTATCCTGCCAATAAGGCGGCAAAAATGAATCCGATCGATGCACTGCGGTACGAATAGAATGTGCAGACATTCCACGCCTCCCTCTTTTGTGCTATAATAAAAGTATCAGGATGGGAGGCGATATCATGATTCTGCTGTGTGCAAATGACGAACTTGAAGAAGTGTTTAAGCGTCTGATACAGACGATGAAAATAAATGTAGCGTGGACCGGACTTTTCGCTGTGGTCGATAATTATCTGATTTTACAGGGAGAAGTGCGGTCTTTGTTTTTTGATTTTGAACATAAAAGAGCGGTTACCAATATCATAGACATTCCGGTAAAAGAAGAGGATGTCATTACAGTCGGGGAGAATCATGTACTGCCTAATGTACTCAATATGGTGCTTTACGCGTTTGGAAAATGGGATACTTTAAGCGGAGTGAAGGTGGAGCAAAACTATGCGGAGTTGGATGCGCTCTTTAAGCGGATTTTACAGGAGATCAATGTGACGCCGGACTTTAATACGAAAAATTACCGTTTTTATAAAAAAGGGATCCGGCTGACGTATGAGGATGTCATTCAGTTGGCGATAGAATATGCGCCGAAGAAAGTGGAGAAGGAACCGGAAGAAAATGAGGAAACATTAGGACTTTGGCATAAGATCTGCTGGAAAAAAGCTACAGCCGCGTTTCATCAGGTGGAAACGAGTGATCGGGAACGTCTGGGTTCGCGTCTGGGCAGTAATTTTTATGTTGTCGGCTACCAGTGTCCGGTCTGTGGGGAAAAACTGCATATGGTTGTATTTCCGGTAGGACAGGAAACGCTGATCGAGACCGAGGAAGGAAAGGTGCTGCTTGCAAGAGCATATACCTGTGATACTTGCAACAGCTTTTATACTCCACAGCCGGAAAAGCTGTTGGTAGAAGGCGAGGTTTATGAGCTTTTATTTGAACAAGACCAGAAAGCGTATGAGGATTATTTAGAACTGATCGGTAAACATGGTGCCCGCACATCAAACTATAAATTCAATGAATTTGCGGATGGAAGGAACAAAAATAAAAAACCGGGGCAGGAGAGACTTCCGGAAGAAGCAGAAAATTTAGAGGAACTTGCAGAAAAAATAGAAAAGATTTCAGATGAGGATTATGTGCGTCTGTCTCATCGGATTGCGGAGGGATTTTTCCCGCCGGAGTCAGTAAAACAATTTGAAAAGCGTTTGAAAAAAATTCAGCCGGACATATCGGTCACAAAGAAAGAAAAGCCGGGATCTGCCACTCTTGTTTCGGGAACCGCGGCACCAAAAGCCGTAATGCGGGAAACCATGATACAGGGTGTTACAGCACAGAAAGTAGTGGAGCAGGAAAACGCAGTACAGAAGAATGCGGCACACGCACAGCCGGTCACTCTGGCGGCGGAACCAGAAAAACAGGAGTCCGCACATGAAAAATTACTGGAAAAATATGATGCGCATATGCGTGTACTGCCACGTATGTCTGAAGCACAGTGTCAGGCACTGACCAGACAGTTAAAAGGTGAGAATGGGCTTTCATCGACAGAAAAAGAGACTTATCTGGCTAAGGTGTCCGAGATACAGAGCGAGCGTCATTTTGCGGCGTTAAAAAAGAAGACAGAAGAACCAGAGCGGAAAAATTATGCCCAGATCTGCCGGATCATGGAGGAAATCGAAAACGAAACACTTCCGGCGGAGAAAAAAGAACTTCTGCTCGCACCGCTTGCCGCATGCAGGAAAGAAAAAGCCAAAGCCGAGGTGGCGCAGCTTGCCAAAGGGCTGTCCGGGAGACTGGATCGCAGGCAGTACAAGGCAATTAAGGAGAAGATGCAAAGCTATCCCGAGGTGGATATCACGCCATACACGAAAGATTTTGATGCGGCATATGAAAAAGCACAGAAGCAGGAAATTGCTAACCTGGTAAACCATGCGCGGAAAATAAGCCGTGAAGATTATACGGATATTTTAAGCCGTATGGAAAAGCAGGATTTTGACAGGGATCTGACGAAACCGTATGAAGAAAAGATTGTAGAAAAGATAAAAGAACTGGATCAAAAGAAGTTAGATGAACTGTGTCCGCCGCCGGATGCGTCTTTTGCGGATGCTATTGCCGCCTATGAGACGATCGAGAATGGAATTTTTCTGCCGGAATTAAAGACAGACGCATTGACCATGCTGGACCGCCGTCTTAGAAAATTAAAGGCGGACGAGTGTGAGCAGTTGGTATTGAAGCTGCAGGATATCTTTCAGGGAAAGATCCGGGAGAATCCGAGAATCCATTATTATCCGGCGCGCAAGATCCTGATGGGAAATGCAGATGCGGCGGAAAAAGAAAGATTTGATACGGCAATGGCGATTTTTGCGGCAGACCGGAACCGATACGAAGAACCTATCGTGCTGTTTGATACGTCAAAGACATCCGATGGCAGAGAAGGGGTGCTTCTTTCCGCAGATCATATTTTTTATGGAAGCAGGTTTGATGCAGGCACGATTGCAGTACGTGATGTGAAAGCACTTTCCGCTAAAAACGGACTTTTGAACCGTGGAATTTATGTTACATGCAAAAATGGGGCAAAGATCAGACTGCATTATGTCGTGGATAATGGAGAAGCAATGGTATTTTCCGAGTGTCTGGCAAAGTTTATTGACTATTTAAAAGAAAAACCCGAGTCCCGTTCCATTCCATATCTGGCAAAGGAACAGCATGAAATCATCTGTTGCCTGCGCTGCGGATATCTCTACAAAGGCGGAAATGTATGTCCGCAATGCGGTTACAAGATCAATAATTGACTCATAGTCATTCCATAATCAGAATAAGACGGAATATGCAAAAAAGAGGTTTGAAAATGCGTGAAAATCGCAAAGATAGCAGTTGCAATTACGTAAAATTTTGATATAATACGCAGGTAATTAATCAACAACACGAAAAAAAGCGAAAAAACGGAGATGATGGAAGATGAAGAAAAAAGTAATATCATTATTAATTGTATCTGCTATGACTGTTTCTGTCATGAGTGGATGTGGTTTTTCCGCAGCAAGCAAGGAAACCGATAACATGGAGACTTCCACAGAGGAAAGCACAAAGTTAGATTCCTCCGCTGATAACGGTACTGTGACTCTTACAGTATGGGGTGCAGAGGAAGATCAGGCGTTGTTGAATGAGATCGTGGAAAGCTTCAAACAGGAATATGCTTCACAGGCAAAGTTTGATATTACCATAACAGCACAGGGAGAATCAACCTGTAAAGATACGCTTCTTGGAGATCTCGAAGGCGGCGCAGATGTCTTTACTTTTGTTGATGATCAGTTGATGAGTCTTGTGGCGGCAGGTGCCCTGCAGCCGGTGGACAATGCCGATGAAGTAAAGACGGCAAATCTGGAAGATGCGGTTTTGGCATGTACGGTAAATGATACACTTTTTGCATATCCGTTGACCGCAGATAACGGTTATATTATGTATTATGACAAGTCGGTTTTTTCAGATACGGATGTGGAATCCTTAGATCAGATGCTTGCCGTTGCGGCAGCAGCAAATAAAAAGGTGACGATGGATTGGACATCCGGCTGGTATCTGTATTCTTTCTTTGGAAATACAGGACTTGAATGCGGACTGAATGATGACGGAATTTCCAATTACTGTAACTGGAATGCAGCGGATACTCCGATCAAAGGAGTTGATATTGCAGGTTCAATGCTTGCGATTGCAGCCAATCCGGGATTTTTAAATACCAATGATGACGGTTTTGTTGCTGGTGTTTTAGATGGATCGGTAGCAGCGGGAATCAGCGGTGTCTGGAATGCGCAGGCATTGGAGGCAGCGTGGGGAGACAATTACGGAGCAGTTAAGCTTCCTACTTATACCTGTGCCGGATCGCAGGTGCAGATGGCATCTTTTTCCGGATATAAGATGGTAGGTGTCAATGCCTATTCTAAACATACGGACTGGGCGTTAAAACTTGCTGACTGGATTTCAAACGAGCAGAACCAGAAGCTTCGTTTTGAAGAAAGACAGCAGGGACCGGCAAATATCAATGCGGCAAATTCTGAAGCAATACAGAACTCTGAGGCAATTCAGGCAATATTTGCGCAGTCACAGTTTGCAAGTTTACAGCGTGTCGGTGGAAAATTTTGGGATCCGGTTCAGGAATTTGGTGTTGAGATGGCAAACGGAAATCCTTCCGGAAAAGATTTACAGTTGATCTTAGATGATATGGTTGAAGAGATTACTGCATCAAATGCAAAATAAGGACAGGAGGAATCAGGATGAGTACGAATAAAACAAAAAGCAAAGTTATTAGCCGTTCAGGCATAAAAATGAGTGTAAAAAGCCTGATCATGATACCGGTCATCTTACTTGGAGTAGTATCGATTCTCTCAAATCTTATGGCGGTACATAATATTAGAAATGTAAATAGAAAAGCCTCCACGATCGCAGATGAATGTATGGAAAACATGCTTCAGATCAATACGATACAGGAAGAAACACAGAGTATTTACAGACAGGCGCTTTCCCATATCATTGCGACAGATTTTAATACCATGATCAATGTCGTAGATAATATCAAAGCGCAGGAAGCAGAGCTTGATACGCTTCTTGAACAGTATGGTGACACGGTAATGGAGGAAGATAAGGCAACATATGACCAGCTCATGGAAAACTATGCACAGTTCAAACATGCGGTTGTAAATGTGGTTGCATACAGTGCAAATTCGCAGACAGCAGACGCTTATGCCTGTGCAAACGGAGATTTGGCATCTTATGGTACTGCCATGCAGCAGAATATTGATACGATCACGGCCAATATTTCTGCCGAGGCAGCAGATGCGCGTTCCAATTTGTCTTCAGTATATACAAACTCACTGATTACAAATACCGTTACGATCATTGTCAGTCTTGTTGCGATCATATTCGCGGTTATCAGTGTAGTAAGATTTATTATAAAACCGATCTCCCGTACCGAACGCGAGATTTCCGGTATTATCCGGGATATCGATAACCGTGAAGGTGATCTGACAAAACGTGTGGAAGTGGCAAATGCCATCGAGATTGGAGCACTGGGCATGGGAATCAATACGTTTATGGAAAAATTACAGCATATTTTCCAGATCTTGATCAATGATTCCGAAAAGATGGACGGTGTTGTCAACGAGGTGCTCCACAGTGTGCATACTTCCAGCGACAGTGCGACTGACCTTTCTGCACTGACCGAAGAATTATCCGCTACAATGGAAGAGGTTTCCAGCAATGCCAATGTCATCAATGAAAATGTTGATAATGTTAAGAACGAAGTAAGTGTTATCGCAGAAAAATCCAATGAGCTGAATGCATTCTCCAGAGAAATGAAGACGCATGCAGAAGAAATGGAAAGCTCTGCAAAAGCAAATATGGAAACGACCAGTGCGAAGATCAATGAGATCGTTGACATCTTGAACCAGGCGATCGAAGAAAGTAAGAGCGTGGATCAGGTCAATACGCTGACAAATGATATTTTAAGTATTTCAAGCCAGACTAACCTGTTATCCTTAAATGCTTCGATCGAAGCAGCGAGAGCCGGAGAAGCCGGTAAAGGCTTTGCAGTTGTTGCCGGAGAGATCAGCCAGCTTGCGGATTCCAGTCGTCAGACAGCAAACCGCATTCAGGAGATTAACACAGTTGTTACCAATGCGGTACATAATCTTGCGAGTCATGCTAACGATCTGGTCGAATATATGAATGAGAGTATTCTTCCGGAATTTCAGAATTTTGTAGAATCCGGAAATCAATACAGTGAAAATGCAACATATATTGAGAGTGTTATGAACGAGTTTGCTATGCAGACGGATCAGCTTCAAAATGGTGCAGTGGAGATCGCAAATTCTATCCATACGATCACGAATGCGATTGAAGAAGGTGTCAAGGGAGTCACCGGTGTTGCGGAGAGCACGCAGACACTTGTTACTGATATGGAGAATATTTCGAGACGAATGGATGAAAACAAGCAGATTTCAGAAGAACTCCAACAGGAAACAACTATTTTTACGAATATTTAAACAACAGAGGCGTAATCCATTTGGGTTGCGCCTTAATCTTACACAGTAATAGAGAGGAGACAAAAATGCAGCATTTAATCAGACTGGATGATTATACAAAGGATGATGTGTACGAAATATTTCAGATCGCAGATGACCTAAAGGAAGGAAAATACCGGAATTTTCTGGAAGGAAAGACCATCATTATGTTTTTTCCGAATTCGAGCATCCGCACGCGTGTCGCATTTGAAAAAGGAATACATCTGCTTGGAGGACAGACGATCCTGTTTCCCCCGGAGTCACTTGATAAACGTGAAAAACTTGAAGATGTGATAAAATACTTAAATAATTGGGCAGATGCGGTGGTGGTACGCCATAAAAACATTGCTGTTTTAGATGAAATCGCGCGGTATGCTTCATTTCCGGTCATCAATGCGCTGACCGATGAGAACCATCCTTGTGAAGTTCTTTCTGATCTTTATGCATTTTCCAAACTGCGTAATAATTTCTGTAACGATAAGTTCTTGTTTGTAGGGGCAAAAGGAAATATTGGCGGTGCATGGCAGGAAGCTGCCCAGTTGATGGGATTTGAGTTAAAACAATGCTGTCCGAGGGGCTATGAGTTAGATGGCGTTGAAGTGCTTAGGGATTTAAAAGAAGCTGTCCGCGGTATGGACATTATATGTACGGATTCCCTAACACATGGTGAATTGCACGATTTCAAAAAATATCAGGTCACAACAGAGATTATGCAGCTTGCCAATGGAGGCGCCATGTTAAATCCGTGTCCGCCGTTTTATCGTGGCGAAGAAGTTACAGAGGAAGTGCTTGAAAGTCCATATTTTGTTGGATATTCATTTAAAGGTCATTTACTGGAAATACATCAGGCAATTATTATTTTCAATATGCTCCATTAAATAAGCAGTTCAAAAACGAGTGTAGAAGTAGTTGTTGTCTTATTTTATCTATCGGATAAATATCGATTTTTCCGATAGATTAGGGAACAAAGTTTTAGAGTGATTGCAGACAAATTAGGTAAATCTGTCTCAACTGTAAGTAGAGAAATCCGTAGAGTTTGTAATGGCTATGATACACCAAGGCGCCATATTTGCTATCAGGAACGATATTACTATGATGCAAGATTGGCTCAATCTACTTATGAGAAAAATCTTAGTTCATCCAGAGAAGGAATTTCAAAGTCTTTTGCTGACTTGAAAAAGTAAATTCCAGTGCAGAAGTAAATTCCACTGGTACTTTA
>CAYMCM010000030.1:0-29275 GCA_964388945.1 uncultured Roseburia sp. | reverse complement strand
AACAGACCCTTATAGGGTCAAAGCAAACCACCGGCTAAGCCGGTGGTCATGATTTCATAAAAAGAGATGTGCGTTTGTTTTCAAATTAAGGTTGCATCTCAAAAATGAAAGTGTTATAGTAAATACGATAGCATGATGATGATTACTTTGAGAGTGGGCGTTTCGTCCACTCTCAATTCACGTTTAAGTACAGTTAGAACTAAAATAGGACATTTCAGAAGAAAAGGATGGTGAAAAGAATGACACAGCGTGAGATCTATGAACAAAAAACGGAAGAACTGATTCTGCCGATTCTCGAAGAACTGCATTTTGAACTGGTGGATGTAGAATATGTAAAAGAAGGCGGTACATGGTATCTTCGGGCATATATCGACAAAGAAGGCGGGATCACAGTGAATGACTGTGAAGACGTCAGCCGCCGTATGAATGAACTGCTGGATGAAAAAGACTACATTGAAGGATCGTATGTTTTTGAGGTAAGTTCACCGGGATTGGGACGACCGCTCAAAAAAGAAAAAGACTATGTGAGAAGTATGGGGAAACGTTTGGAGATCCGTACTTACCGGGCAATCGATCATGAAAAGGAATTTTATGGTGTACTGACCGCATATGATTCGGATTCGGTCACAGTCACAAAGGATGACGGAGAAGAAATGAAATTTGCAAAATCCGACATAGCACTGATTCGACTGGCATTTGATTTTTAGCGTACAATAACAAAGAAAATTTAGGAGGATAAAGAAAAATGAGCAGTAACAATGAGTTATTAGAGGCGTTAAATATACTGGAAAAGGAAAAGAACATTTCAAAGGACACACTGCTTGAGGCAATCGAAAATTCTTTGATCACTGCCTGCAAGAACCACTTTGGAAAATCGGACAATGTTAAGGTGAACATGAATCCGGAGACTTGCGAATATCATGTATTTCAGGAAAAAACAGTGGTAGAGCAGGTGGAAGATCCATGTACCGAGATCAGTCTGGCAAATGCGAGAATGGAAGATTCCAAATATGAAGTGGGCGACATCGTAAATGTTGAAGTAAAATCAAAAGAATTCGGACGTATCGCAACACAGAACGCAAAGAATGTTATTTTGCAGAAGATCCGTGAAGAAGAAAGAAAAATTCTTTACAGCCAGTATTACAGCATGGAAAAAGATGTGGTGACCGGAATCGTACAGCGCTATGTCGGAAAAAATGTAAGTATCAATCTTGGAAAAGTGGATGCGATCTTAACGGAGAATGAACAGGTCAAAGATGAAGTGTTCCAGCCAACTGAGCGTATCAAGGTATACATCCTGGAAGTAAAGGCAACACCGAAGGGACCGAAGATCCTGGTTTCCAGAACACATCCGGAACTGGTAAAACGTCTGTTTGAATCTGAAGTTACAGAAGTAAAGGATGGCATTGTTGAGATCAAGAGTATCGCAAGAGAAGCAGGAAGCAGAACAAAGATCGCAGTATGGTCGAATGATCCGGATGTGGATCCGGTTGGAGCATGTGTCGGCATGAACGGCGCACGTGTCAATGCAATCGTAAATGAACTGCGCGGAGAAAAGATTGATATCATCAATTGGAATGAAAATCCGGCAATGTTGATCGAGAATGCTTTAAGCCCGGCAAAGGTCATCTCAGTTATTGCGGATGATGAAGAGAAAACAGCAAAAGTCGTTGTTCCGGATTATCAGTTATCACTTGCGATTGGAAAAGAAGGACAGAACGCAAGACTGGCAGCAAGACTTACCGGATTCAAGATCGATATCAAGAGTGAGACACAGGCGAGAGAGTCTGGTGACTTCATGGATTATGTCAATGACTATGAAGATGAAGATTTTGAAGAGGATTATGACGGCGAAGCATACGAAGACGGCGAATATGCCAAAGAAGCAGTGATGGAGAATGAAGAAAGCTATGACGAATAAAAAGATTCCCATGCGCCAGTGTGTCGGCTGCGGTGAGATGAAAGAAAAGCGGGAACTGATCCGCATCTTAAAGACCGCAGAAAATGAGATCGTATTAGATGAGACCGGGAAAAAGAATGGAAGAGGTGCTTATCTCTGCCGATCAGCAGAATGCTTTAAAAAGGCAAAAAAAAGCAAAGGCTTAGAACGTTCTTTTAAGGCGGCAATACCGGAAGAAATATACGAAAAACTGCAGGAGGAGATGGAACGCATTGAAACCAGATAGAGTATTGTCAATGCTTGGCATTGCGGAAAAAGCGGGCAGCGTGCAGAGCGGAGAGTTCTGTACGGAGAATGCAGTAAAGAGCGGAAAAGCCGCTCTGGTCATTGTGGCGGAAGATGCATCGGATAATACGAAAAAAAAATTTGGGAATATGTGTGAATTCCGTCAGATCCCGTTTGCGGTATATGGAACAAAAGAGGAACTTGGACATCACATAGGAAAGGAGTTTCGTGCTTCTCTGGCGGTGACAAACGAAGGAATTGCAGATACATTGAAGAAACAACTGGATTTGAACTAACAACTGAATATGGAGGTAGAGTTAATATTGAGAGTACACGAATTGGCAAAAGAACTGAACTTGAAATCCCAGGAAATTATAGATGCGCTTAGCGGTACGGAACATGCAGTCAGCAGCCACAGCAGCAGTATTGATGAAGTGGCACAGCAGATTGTACGGAATAAATTTAAAAATAAAGGAAAAACTATACAGGATATGAACGAAAAAACAGAAGAAAAGAAACAGGCAGTGCCTGCAGAAAACAAAACAGAAGGAAAGACGGAGGCAAAGACAAACGAGCGTCCGAAGAAAAAAGCGAGTATTTCTGCGGTATTTAATCCACAAAACAGCAAGCAGATGGGAACCAGAAGACAGCAGGGCTACCGTACACAGGGAACCGGCATGCAGCGGAATGGAAATAACCGTCCGCAGGGAAATGGAACTGCAAAACCGCAGAATCCGAATGCGGCAGCAAGACAGCAGCAGAGTGTGAAAGTGCAGAGTGCGTCAAATGAAGCGGTTAGAAACGAAAGCACAAAGCCGGCAGAAAATACACGCGAAAATGTGCGTGATAACACACGCCAGGAAGGAAACCGCGGCAATCGTTATAACAATGACCGTCCGGCAGGAAATAATAATCGTTCCCAGGGAAACCGCGGTGGCGAACAGAGAAATTACACAGACCGTCAGCAGGGCGGACGTAACGACAGAAACGGACGTAGCGACAGCGGAAACCGTAATGGAGGAAGACCATATTCAAACAACCGTCCGGGTGGGGCAAATGACCGCGGCGGAAACCGCAGAAACGGACAGGATCGTCCGTACCGTGGAAAATTAGAGCAGGAGATCTCCAAGTTCAATAAGGATGCGGTAAAGGCAGCACCGGAAGAACTGCGCAAGGAGAGCCGTGATTCTAACCGCAGAGGTAATACGAAAAAACAGGAACATGACAGACTTGGCAAGAAACAGGAAAATTATGTAAATCTGGAAAAACACAGCGGACATAAGAAGAGAAATCAGCAGCCGCAGACACCGCAGCAGAAAGCGGCAGAGGAAGAAATCAGAACGATCACGCTTCCGGAACATCTGACGATCAAAGAACTTGCAGACAAGATGAAAGTGCAGGCTTCCGTGATCGTGAAAAAGCTGTTTTTAAAAGGACAGATGGTTACCGTAAACCAGGATGTGGATTATGAGACCGCAGAGGAGATAGCACTCGAATTTAACTGTATCTGTGAACCGGAAGAAAAAATTGATGTGATCGCAGAACTTTTAAAAGAAGAGGAAGAAGATGAAAGCAAAATGATTCCGCGTCCGCCGGTTGTATGCGTGATGGGACACGTTGATCATGGTAAGACATCCCTGCTTGACGCGATCCGTTCCACAAAAGTTACAGACCGTGAGGCAGGTGGTATCACACAGCACATTGGTGCTTCCGTAGTAAGCTGCAACGGACAGACGATCACATTCCTTGATACACCGGGTCATGAGGCGTTTACCGCGATGCGTATGCGTGGTGCAAATTCCACCGATATCGCGATCCTTGTTGTAGCAGCAGATGACGGTGTGATGCCGCAGACCATTGAAGCAATCAATCATGCGAAGGCAGCAGGTATCGAAATCATCGTTGCGATCAACAAGATCGATAAACCGAGCGCAAACATTGAACGTGTAAAACAGGAGCTTTCCGAGTATGAACTGATTCCGGAAGATTGGGGCGGAAGCACAATTTTCGTACCGGTATCTGCACGTACCGGTGAAGGCATTGACCAGCTGTTGGAAATGATCCTTCTTACTGCTGAGGTATGCGAATTAAAGGCAAATCCGAAGCGTAAGGCAAGAGGTGTTGTGATCGAGGCAAAGCTGGATAAGGGCAGAGGTGCGGTTGCCACTGTACTGGTACAGAAAGGTACTTTAAAAGTCGGTGAGCCGATTGCATGCGGAAGCGCTTACGGTAAAGTGCGTGCTATGGTAGACGACAAGGGCAGACGTGTCAAGGAAGCAGGTCCTTCTACTCCGGTTGAAATCATTGGTTTAAACAATGTTCCGGCTGCGGGTGAGACCTTTATCGCAATGGATAACGAAAAAGATGCAAGAAGCTTTGCAGAGACTTATGTATCTCAGGACAGAGAAAAGCTGCTTGAGGAAACACGTTCGAGAATGTCACTGGATGATTTGTTCTCCCAGATCCAGTCCGGTAATGTGAAAGAACTTGATATCATCGTAAAAGCGGATGTACAGGGTTCCGTAGAAGCAGTAAAACAGAGTCTTGTCAAACTCTCCAATGAGGAAGTGGTTGTAAAGATTATCCACGGAGGTGTCGGCGCAATCAATGAATCGGATGTTATCTTAGCATCTGCATCTAATGCGATCATCATCGGTTTTAATGTCAGACCGGATCCGCAGGCAAAGGCGACTGCTGACCGTGAAGGCGTTGATGTGAGATTGTATAAAGTCATTTACAGTGCGATTGAAGATGTGGCGGCGGCAATGAAGGGCATGTTAGATCCGATCTTTGAAGAAAAAGTGATCGGTCATGCAGAGATCCGTCAGTTGTTCAAGTCTTCCGGTGTCGGCACGATCGCAGGCTCCTACGTGCTTGACGGTGTCTTTGAACGCGGCTGCAAAGTTCGTATCAGCAGAGAAGGCGAGCAGATCTTCGAAGGAGATCTTGCATCCTTAAAACGTTTTAAAGATGATGTGAAGGAAGTAAAGGCAGGCTACGAATGTGGTTTGGTATTTGAAGGATTTAATGAAATCCAGGAACTGGATCTGGTAGAAGCATACAAGATGGTTGAAGTTCCGAGATAGGATTTTTGGATAAAGACAGAAAAAAGGAGAAACCATGCGCAAGAACAGTATGAAAAATATGCGGATTAATGAGGAAGTCCATCGTGAACTGTCCAACATTATCCGCAGCGAGATCAAAGATCCGCGTATCAATCCGATGACGAGTGTTGTTGCGGTTGAAGTAGCGCCGGATCTAAAGAGCGCGAAAGCATACATCAGTGTCCTTGGGGATGAAAAATCCCAGAAGGATACGCTTGCCGGACTTACCAGTGCGGAGGGCTATATCCGCAGGGAACTGGCAAAGAGCATAAATCTGCGGAATACGCCGCAGATCCGCTTTATCATGGATCAGTCGATCGAATATGGTGTTAATATGTCAAAGATGATTAATGATGTATGCGAACAGGACGAGAGCAAAGCAAAGAGCAGAGAAGAATAAGAGGGAATTTATGGAAAATTTAAAGTCCCAGTTAAAAGGAGTTGGAACCGTAGCAGTTGCTGGTCATGTCAGACCGGATGGAGACTGCGTCGGCTCCTGTCTGGCAGTTTATAATTATATCAGAACCTATTATCCGCAAATCCAGGTAGATTTGTATTTACAGCCAATTCCGAATATTTTCAAATTTTTAAAAAATTCCGAAAATATAAAAAGTGAGTATCCCAAGATGCCGTCCTATGATCTGTTCATTATGTTGGACTGCGGGGATACTGCAAGACTTGGCGATGCGGCAGTGTATTTTGAAGAGGCGAAAAAGACCGTCTGTGTGGATCACCATGTGAGCAATACCGGTTTTGCGGATGAAAATTATATTTTTCCAAAAGCAAGTTCCACCAGCGAGCTGGTCTTTGAACTGCTTGAAGAGGAGAAGATCACAAAGGAGATCGCAGAATGCATCTATGTCGGGATCGTGCATGATACCGGAGTGTTCCAGTATTCCTGTACATCCGCAAAGACGATGGCGATCGCTGGAAAACTGATGGAGATGGGGATTGATTTTACATCCATCGTAGATAAAACTTTTTACGAAAAGACTTATAATCAGAACCGGATTATGGGAAAAGCGTTACTGGACAGTACCCTGCATTTGAATGGACAGGTGATCTTTACAGCGGTTACTGATGCGGATATGCGGGCATTTGATGTACTGCCAAAGCATCTGGATGGCATTGTAAATCAGCTCCGCGTGACGAAGGATGTTGAAGTTGCGGTCTTTTTATATGAGACAGAGGAACATGGATATAAGGTCAGCATGCGTTCTAACAGTAAAGTGGATGTGGCGCAGATTGCCATGAAAATTGGCGGCGGCGGTCATATACGGGCAGCCGGAGTTACGATGCATGACTCAATCCCTGATATTCAAAAAATTCTTCTTGCGGAAATAGAACAACAACTGGAACAGGAATCATGAAAAACGGAATCATAAATGTACGGAAGGAAAAAGGCTTTACATCTTTTGATGTGGTTGCGAAATTAAGGGGCATTCTGGGGCAGAAAAAGATCGGGCATACCGGAACGCTCGATCCGGATGCGACCGGTGTCCTGCCGGTGTGCCTTGGCAAAGCGACAAAAGTCTGTGAACTTCTGACGGATAAAGACAAAGAATATGAGGCAGTTTTACTGCTTGGCAAAAAAACTGATACGCAGGATATTTCGGGAACAGTGATCGAGGAAAAAGACGTAGTTGTGACAGAGCAGGAAGTGCGTGATGTCATGCAGCGTTTTGTGGGGGAGATTGAGCAGATCCCCCCGATGTATTCGGCATTGAAAGTAGACGGAAAGAAGCTTTGTGATCTGGCAAGAGCAGGTGTCACCGTGGAGCGGAAACCGCGAAAACGGATGATATATCAGATTACAATAAATGAGTTTGCACTGCCGAGAGTCAGATTTACCGTCTCCTGTGCGCGCGGGACTTATATCCGCACGCTCTGTGAAGATATCGGGGCAACACTTGGCTGCGGCGGATGCATGGAATCGTTGGTGCGTACACGTGTGGCGGATTTTACACTTGCGGAGTCCCATACGCTTTCTGAGATCGAGCAGATGCTAAAAGAAAATACCCTTGACGCTGTGATAAAACCCGTAGATTCCGTGTTTTTGCACTATCCGGCAGTTACGGCAAAACCGGAATATGGAAAGATGCTGTACAATGGAAATCGTATGGCGCCGGAATATTTTTTCGATTATCGGGAAACCTATCATGGAGAGCCGATCCGGGTCTATGACAGGGGAGGACAGTTTATCGGGATTTACCGTATGGATGATACCGGACTTTTCTTAAAACCGGTAAAAATTTTTATGGAATAGGACAAGATTATGGAGTACATAAAAGGCAGACTGGATTTTCATGTGACAGAGCCGACGGTACTGTCCATCGGAAAATTTGACGGACTGCACCGTGGGCATGAACGGCTCATGGATTATGTCTTTCAAAAGAAAAAAGAAGGTTTGAAGGCGGTCATCTTTACGTTTGATGTGCCGCCAAAAAAATCCCTCGGGCAGAATGAGGCAAAGGTACTGACGACCAACGAAGAGAAAATGCACCTTTTTGAACAGAGCGGCATCGACTATCTGATCGAGTGCCCGTTTACCGAAGAGATTATGCATATGCCTGCTGAGACATTCTTGAAAAAGATTGTAGAACAGCTTTCTATTCGATGTATTGTTGCCGGTACAGACTGTAGTTTTGGCTACAAGCGGCGCGGAGATTACAAAATGCTGCAAAAATATGCGTCGGTTTATCATTATGAGGCACAGATCGTAGATAAAATGCAGTATGAGGGGCGTGACATCAGCAGTACATTTATCCGGGAAGAAATTGCCGCAGGAAATATGGAAAAAGCAGATCTGCTGCTCGGATATGCTTATTTTTTACAGGGGATGGTGGTACATGGAAACCAGATCGGTCAAAAGATCGGAATCCCGACCATCAACCTGCTGCCGCCGCCGGAAAAACTGCTGCCGCCGTTTGGAGTATACACTGCACGTGTTGAGATCGATGGTAATATTTATGATGGGATCGCCAATATCGGCTGCAAACCGACGATTGCTGGCGACAATCCGGTTGGTGTGGAAACACATCTGTTTGATTTTAAAGGAGATCTCTATGGCAGACATGCCAAAGTAAGTCTTTTAAAGTGGGTGCGTGGGGAGCGGAAATTTCAGAGTATTTCTGAACTGAAAACACAGATGGAAAAGGATATCCTTTTTTGCAGATCCTGCCTTCAATAAACAGGATGGATGCTATATATGCGGTGATGCCGCGTTATGGTAAAATACAAATGTTACATAATTGTTACGAAAATGTGTTGACACTGTTAAGGAAGATTGTTATACTTTGAAATTAGAAAGATTAAAGCAAAGTGAAAAAACAGCGTAATGTTTTACAGGAGGCTTTTATTCATGAAGAAGAGATTGGCAAGAGTGATAGCAATCGGATGTGCGGGTTCTATTTTGTTCATGTCGGGTACCATGACGGCAGGTGCTTCGCCGGTAATCGGCTTGAATGCGGGAATCTGTGCAGAACTTTCGACATATATGGGGACGGATCAGGCGAATGTTACGAAGTCCGGAATCGATACCGTTACAGCGGCTGATGTGCGCGCACTGCCGGTTATGGCGGCAGCACAGGCAGAGACTGCTTTAGAAACGCAGACGGATATTGAGACAGAGCAGCAGACGCCAGCAGACAGTGCCGTATCGGATACGGCAGAAATTGCGGAGCAACAGCCGGAGACAGTCTGTGGTTATACGAATCTTGGTATTGCCAATGTAGACACGACATTGAATGTCAGAGCTATGGCGGATGAGTCTTCGGATATCGTGGGAAAGATGCCGAAGGATGCCGGATGCGAGATTTTACAGATAGAAGGCGAATGGTATCAGATTCAGTCCGGGGATGTGAATGGTTATGTCAAGGGCGAATATCTGCTGACCGGAGATGGGGCAAAGGCAAGAGCATCAGAGGTGATGTCTACGGTGGCAACAGTTACAACAGAGACGCTTTATGTCAGAGAACAGCCGAATACCGAATGTACGATCCTTTCCCTGATGCCGATGGGGGAAGAATTACAGGTGTTAGAAGATCTCGGAGACTGGGTCAAGATAGATATGGACGGTGATGAGGGATATGTAAGTAAAGAATACGTATCCATTTCAACAGAGCTGCAGAAAGCAATGACCATGACTGAAGTAAAATACGGACAGGGTGTTTCAGATGTCCGCGTTTCACTGGTGTCCTATGCAACGCAGTTTGTTGGAAATCCGTATGTCTGGGGTGGGACAAGCCTTACGAACGGAGCGGATTGTTCTGGTTTTGTATTGTCAGTTTATGCGAAATATGGTATTTCGCTTCCGCATCATGCAGCTTCACAGGCAGGATGCGGTACGAAGATCAGTGCTTCTGAGGCACAGCCGGGTGATCTGTTTTTCTATGGAAACGGCAGAGGCATCAACCATGTCGGTATTTACATTGGAAACGGACAGGTGGTACATGCCAGCTCACCGAAGACCGGAATCAAGATTTCAAACGCAAGCTACCGGAATCCGGTGTGCGTTGTCCGTATTTTAAATTAGGATCACAGATTGTAAAGATAAAATTTTTGTTTACAAGAAAATATAACTATGTTACAATGATTTGGCATGAGTTTACAGCCCATATTCGGTAGATGGACACTCCGACCTTTTGCTGAGTATCATGCACAGAGTGGGCGATTAAAATTTAAGGAGGACTAACACATGTTAGCAAAAGAAAAGAAACAGGCTATTATCGCTGAATACGGAAGAACACCGGGAGATACCGGATCACCGGAAGTACAGGTAGCTCTTCTGACAGCCAGAATCAACGAACTTACTGAGCATTTAAAAGTAAATCAGAAGGATCATCATTCCAGAAGAGGTCTTTTAAAGATGGTAGGTCAGAGACGTGGTTTACTGGCATACTTAAAGAAAACCGATATTGAAAGATATCGTTCTTTAATTGAACGTTTAGGTCTGAGAAAATAATAAGACCGGTAGAATAGGGCGGAGCAGTTCCGCCCTGTTTTCGTATTGATAATGAAGGAGAGATCCTCTGTTATACACGGCAGAAGTAATGTTCCGAGACCACTGAACAGTGTATGAGTGTCGTAGGTTGTTCAGTAGTTTCGGTCACTTCTGTCAAAATAAAAAGATAGAACAATCGAAAAGGAGAAAAAATATGTTTAAGAGTTTTTCTATGGAACTTGCAGGCAGAACCCTTACCGTAGAGGTCGGAAAGGTCTGCGCACAGGCGAACGGAGCGGCTTTTATGCGTTATGGTGATACCACGGTATTGTCTACCGCTACTGCATCTGAAAAGCCGAGAGAAGGAATCGACTTTTTTCCGCTTAGTGTGGAATTTGAAGAAAAAATGTATGCGGTAGGAAAGATTCCGGGCGGATTTAACAAAAGAGAAGGAAAGGCATCTGAAAATGCAGTGCTGACTTCCCGTGTCATTGATCGTCCGATGCGTCCGCTGTTCCCGAAGGATTACCGTAATGATGTTACGTTAAATAATATGGTTATGTCTGTTGATCCGCAGTGCCGTCCGGAGATCGTTGCCATGCTTGGTGCTGCTATCGCAACGACCATTTCCGATATTCCATTTGATGGTCCGTGTGCAATGACACAGATGGGTATGATCGATGGCGAGTTTATCGTAAACCCTTCCCAGAAGCAGTGGGATGAAGGCGATTTAAAGCTTACCGTTGCATCCACATCCAAGAAGGTTATTATGATCGAGGCAGGAGCAAATGAGATTCCGGAAGATAAGATGATCGAGGCAATCTACAAGTGTCACGAAGTGAATCAGACACTGATCGCATTTATTGGTCAGATCGTGGCAGAGGTTGGAAAGCCGAAGCATGAGTACACTTCCTGCGCGATCCCGGAAGAAATGTTTGCAGCAATCAAGGAACTGGTTCCGCCGGAAGAGATGGAAGAAGCAGTATTTACCGATGAAAAACAGGTAAGAGAAGAGAATATCAGTAAGATCACAGAGCGTCTTGAGGAAGCATTCGCAGAGAACGAAGAATGGCTTGCGATCCTTGGCGAAGCGATTTATCAGTATGAGAAAAAGACCGTCCGCAAGATGATCTTAAAAGACCACAAACGCCCGGACGGACGTGCGATCGATCAGATCCGTCCGCTTTCCGCAGAAGTTGATCTGATCCCGCGTGTACACGGTTCTGCCATGTTCAAACGTGGACAGACGCAGATTTGCGATGTGGTTACACTTGCACCGCTTTCAGAAGTGCAGAAGATTGACGGACTGGACGAAAATATCACCGAGAAGCGTTACATGCATCAGTACAATTTCCCATCCTATTCAGTTGGTGAGACGAAGGTATCCAGAGGACCGGGAAGACGTGAGATCGGTCACGGCGCACTTGCAGAGCGTGCCCTGATTCCGGTACTTCCGAGTGTGGACGAGTTCCCGTATGCAATTCGTGCGGTTTCCGAAACATTTGAGTCGAATGGTTCTACCTCTATGGCATCTACCTGTGCATCCTGCATGTCACTGATGGCGGCTGGTGTTCCGATCAAAAAGATGGTAGCCGGAATTTCCTGCGGTCTTGTAACTGGAGATACAGATGAGGATTATCTGGTACTGACCGATATTCAGGGGCTTGAAGATTTCTTCGGCGACATGGATTTCAAGGTGACCGGAACACATGACGGTATTACGGCGATCCAGATGGATATCAAGATCCACGGACTGACCAGACCGATCGTGGAGGAAGCGATCAAAAGAACCAGAGAGGCAAGACTTTATATCATGGATGAAGTTATGTCCAAAGCGATCGCAGAGCCGAGAAAAGAAGTAAACGAGTATGCACCGAAGATTGAACAGATCGTGATCGACCCGTCAAAGATTGGTGATGTAGTTGGACAGAAAGGTAAGACGATCAATGAGATCATTGACCGTACCGGTGTCAAGATCGATATCAACGATGACGGCGCAGTTTCAATCTGCGGAACAGATAAAGCAAAGATCGAAGAAGCAATCGATATGGTAAAGATCATTACCACAGATTTTGAGGAAGGACAGATTCTGACCGGAAAAGTGGTAAGTATCAAAGAATTTGGTGCGTTTTTGGAGTTTGCGCCTGGAAAAGAAGGCATGGTTCATATTTCAAAGATTGCGAAAGAAAGAATCAATCATGTTGAAGATGTTCTTACGCTTGGTGATGTTGTCACCGTAATCTGCCTTGGAAAAGACAAGATGGGAAGACTCAGCTTTTCCATCAAAGATGTACCGGCAGACGCAAAGTAGAGCGAAACATATCATAGTTATAAATTTAAAAGAAGGTGCTGACAGAAAGGTCGGCACCTTCTTTCTCTGTGGCGGTATCTTTTCCCAGTGCATAAAATAGGATAAAGGCAGTAAGGGAAAGGATATAAAATGGATCGGACAGTGAGGGAGATCCACGCGGATTTTGCACACAGAGCCGGGTATATCGGTTCGGGTGTCGGCGTGGCAGTCATGGATACCGGAATTGTTAAGCATAAAGATTTTGACCATCGGATCTTGGTGTTCCGTGATTTCTGTGAGCAGAGAAAATATCCTTATGACGATAACGGGCATGGAACCCATGTTTCGGGGATCGTTGGTGGGAATGGGAGTGCGGGCCGGGGAAGATACCGCGGTGTCGCACCCGGATGTAATTTTATCGTATTAAAAGCACTTGACCGTTATGGAAACGGAAACACAAAAGAAGTGCTTGAGGCAACCGAATGGATGATAAAAAACAGAGAACGTTACAATATCCGTATTTTGAATATTTCAGTCGGAATGCTGCCGAGTGCCAAAAAAGAGGAACAGGAACGCCTGATCCATGCTATGGAGCGGGCGTGGAACAGCGGTATCGTTGTAGTTGCCGCGGCGGGAAATAACGGACCGGATGCCGGAAGCGTGACGATCCCCGGAATCTGCAGGACGATTATAACGGTGGGAAGTTCAGATGATGAAGGGATTCCGGCAAAACAGCATGGCCTGGTGTCTGGGTACAGTGGGAGAGGACCTACGGATCACTGTATTGTAAAGCCGGAAATACTTGCGCCGGGTACGAATATCATCAGTTGTTCCGCAGGTGGAAAACTATATGAAATGAAAAGCGGTACTTCTATGGCAACACCGGTGGTAAGCGGGGCGATCGCGCTGCTTTTGTCCGCAAGGCCCCGTTTGAAACCGGCAGAGGTAAAACTGATTTTGCATGATTCGGCGGTGGAGGTGGCATCACAGGAAGGAAAAAAACGGGCATGGGGGAAGTTGGATGTCAGACGGATGCTTTTGCAGAGCCGCTCGTTCTCTTAAAAATAAAAGGACAGTATCTTGGAAAAATAATCAGCGAAAGTGGCTTTTTTTACGGAATCACGGTATAAAATCGGGACAGAGCCGATCTCGGTTCCGTTTAGTTTGTAAACGGCTTTTCCGGCGATGTCACCTGCTTTTATAGGAGCGGTGGTTTCTTTGGGAAGATCGATCTCTTTTGTGATACCGGAGAGATCCGTGCCGGTGGTATCCACATAGCGGAATGGATTCTGGAAAGAAAGTGCCACAGAATCGGCAGTTCCTTTTTGAACCGGAAGATCCAAGAACGTATTTTCGTGATTATCGAGATAAAGCTGGCATTTGGAAAAACCATAATTCAAAAGAGAGGTGGCATCGGCGAAGCGCCCTTTGGGATCAGGAGCTGCCATAATGACAGCGATCAGCTCAATATCATCCTTTTTTGCAGTGGCGGAAACGCAGAATTTTGCAAGTCCGGTGGAACCGGTCTTTAACCCGGTGGCATATTCATACTGGCGGATCAGCTTGTTGGTGTTGGAAAGCCCAAATTCAGAACTGCCTCTTTTGGTCACATGGGTGATATTTTCCATCCAGATCGTGCAGTAATCATGAATTTGCGGATATTTTGTGATCAGTTCCCTTGACATCAAGGCAACATCATGGGCGGTTGTCATATGTCCATCGGTGTCCAGTCCGCAGCAGTTTACAAAGTTTGTGTCATTCATGCCGAGTCCTTTTGCACGCTCGTTCATACGGGCAACAAATTCGGTTTCGCTTCCGGCAATGTGTTCTGCCATGGCGACACAGGCATCATTCGCACTTGCAACGCTGATGCACTTTATCATGGTGTCTACGGTCTGTGTTTCGCCCGGTTCTAAAAAGACCTGGGAACCGCCCATGCTGGCAGCGTGTTCTGATACCGTTATAGTGTCATCTAAATGAATGGAGCCGGACGAAAGGGCATCGAAGATCAGGATGAGAGTCATGATTTTTGTGATGCTTGCCGGATGCAGGCTTGTGTTGGCATCTTTTTGGTAGATCACTGTTCCGGTAGATGCTTCTAACAAAATAGCAGACGGAGCAGAAAGACCGAGACTGTCGGCAGACATAGAACTGTCAGTCTGATCTTCTTCACTTTCAAGCGGTGTTCGCACAAAGCAGGTGACAGAAGAAGGAAGATCATAAGAAGTAAAGGTGGGAGACAGGCTTCCGGAAAACAAAGATATGCTTATAAAAAAAGGCAAAAACGGTTTCATAAGAATTCCTTTCAGCACAGTTTGGTTGTAAGACTTTAGTTCATTTTAAGACGATGGCCTGTCAGTTATTCATTTTTTACTGTAAATCATGGAAAAAACATGGTAGGATGGAAGAAACGAAACAATAAAGGGGATTTTTATGAAACTGGTCTTGATTTTTTTGATACTGATCCTGTGTTATGCAGTGTGGCAGTATCTGGAGCTGCAGAAATTTGAAGTGACGGAATATGAACTTTATAGTCCAAAGATAAAAGAAGAACTGCGTATTGTCATGATTTCCGATCTGCATGCACATGTATACGGACAGGATAATGATATACTCTTTTTGGCAGTCAAAGAAAAAAAGCCGGATCTGATCCTGATACCGGGAGATATGGTCGTTGGGAAAAAGCCGGCATCTTATGAAACTGCATATCGGGCATTTGAGGGGCTTATACAGATTGCACCGGTGTATTTTTCAAATGGCAATCACGAAAGTAAACCGGCGAGGAAAAAACTTCCATACAGTGCGGATTTTCTGGCATATGAACAAAAAGTGAAAGAACTCGGTGTTCATATTTTAAATAATGACTCAGAGTTTGTCCGGCACGGCGCAGATACTTTGCAGATTTATGGTGCAGAGATCGATATGGATTGTTACGCAAAAGGAAAAAAAGTGCCGTTGGAGGAGACATTTTTGGAAGAACATCTGGGACAGGCAGGAGATGGTTATAATATTCTGCTTGCCCATAATCCAGCATACACGAGCCAGTATGCTGCATGGGGCGCAGATCTTTCACTGTGCGGACACAATCACGGAGGTCTGGTGCGGATACCGGGCATTGGCAGTCTGATTTCACCGCAGTTTGTGCTTTTTCCGAAATACGATGCCGGGAGGTTTTCCTTTGGAAAGAGAGAGGTTATCATAGGCAGAGGGCTTGGTACGCACACGTTCCATATCCGCATTTTTAACCGGGCGGAACTTGTATTCATCCGCGTGCTGCCTGAAAAATAGCTTGCCATTTATTTACGGAACAGTTAAAATATACAAAGTGTCTGTGGAGGAAAAAATGGGAATATCCGTAAAGCTGGAGGTGTTTGAGGGACCGTTGGATCTCTTGCTGCACTTGCTTGAAAAAAACAAAGTAAATATCTATGACATTCCGATTGTGGAGATCACGAATCAGTATATGGAATATATGCGGGAAATGCAGCGGCGGGATTTAAATATCATGAGTGAATTTTTAGTTATGGCGGCAACGCTTCTTGATATAAAATCAAAGATGCTGCTTCCGAAGCGTGCAGTGGAAGAGGAAGAAGACCCGCGCGCCGAACTGGTACAGCAGCTTTTGGAGTACAAGATGTTTAAATGTATTTCCTATGAACTGAAAGACCGGCAGATGGATGCCGAGCGTACCATGTTTAAAAAGCCGACGATCCCGGATGAGGTGGCAGCGTATGAGGAACCGGTCGATCTGGCAGAACTGATCGGGGACATGACATTAAAAAAGCTGAATGCGATTTTTCAGTCTGTCATGGCAAAACAGGAGAACAAGATCGATCCGATCCGGTCTAAATTTGGAAAGATTGAAAAAGAGGAGATCTCTTTGAATGATAAAATGCAGTATCTGGAAGATTACGCTGTAAGGCATAAAAAGTTTGGTTTTGGCAGTCTGTTGGAAAAACAGGGCAGCAAAATGGAGATTATTGTTACGTTTCTTGCAGTGTTAGAATTGATGAAAACCGGAAAGATCACAATTTATCAGGAAAAGACGTTTGATGATATCTTGATCGAGTCAAAGGTCGCTGCATAAGAGGATGGAGTATATAAAGATGGAAGAAAAAAAGGAAGAAGCGATCATAGAAGCGATTCTTTTTACTGTGGGAGAGTCGGTGGAACTGGAAAAACTTGCCGCAGTGCTGGAATTGGACAAAGAAAAGACAAAAGCACGGGTGGAACATCTGCGGGAGCGTTATGAGTCGGATACCTGCGGAATGAAGATCATTGAGCTGGACGGAGCATATCAGATGTGCACGAAAGCGGAATATTATGAATATCTGATCAAAATAGCGAAACAGCCAAAGAAGCGTGTGTTGACGGATGTACTTTTGGAGACACTCTCGATCATTGCATACAAACAGCCGATCACAAAGGCGGAGGTTGAGAAGATCCGTGGCGTGTCTTCGGATCATGCGGTCAACAAGCTGGTTGAGTACAATCTGGTCTGTGAACTCGGACGTTTGGATGCACCCGGAAGACCAATGCTTTTCGGAACGACGGAAGATTTTTTGCGCAGCTTTGGCGTGGAATCGGTAGATGAACTTCCAGTACTGAACGAAGATCAGGTCGAGGAATTTAAGCATCAGGCGGAAGAAGAAATGCAGTTAAAACTTGGAATATAATACCAATATACAAAATAGGATACAGAGAGAATACCTAGTTTGCGGATGGAATATGGAACGAAAAAGAAAGAAATGTCTGATATTATGTCTGTGTCTGATATTGGCAGCCACTCCGGTTACGATGACTGCCTATCCTGCGGTGCGCACTGCCCAAAATACTCAGACCGAGGAAAATAAAAATGAGCCAGGCTCTTTGTACGCCCTGTCGGCATGCCTTATGGATGCTGATTCAGGGCGTGTTTTATTTGAAAAAGAAGGTGATGTACGCCGGGCAAATGCAAGCACTACGAAAATCCTGACGCTGATCGTGACACTTGAAAACGCAGATTTGGATGAGATAGTCACAGTTTCAGAATATGCGGCGAGGCAGCCGGATGTTCAGTTAAACATAAATACCGGGGAGGAATATTGTCTTAGGGATCTTTGTTATTCTCTGATGCTGGAATCTCACAATGATTCTGCGGTCGCAATCGCGGAGCATGTCGGAGGAAGTGTAGAAGGCTTTGCGAAGCTTATGAATGAAAAGGCACAGGAGATCGGGTGCAGCAATTCACATTTTGTGACGCCGAACGGACTGGATGCAGAGGATGAAGTGGGATTTCATGGAACAACAGCAGAAGATCTGGCAAAAATTTTAAGTTACTGCATCAACAGATCGGAAAAAAAAGATGCGTTTTTGGAGATTACAAGGACGCCGACCTACAGTTTTACGGATCTTTCCGGGAAACGAAGTTTTACCTGCAACAATCATAATGCCTTTTTAAATATGATGGACGGGGCACTGACCGGGAAGACCGGATTTACCGGGAATGCCGGATATTGTTATGTGGGAGCGGTAAAGCAGGGAGAGCGGACGTTTGTGGCAGCGTTGCTTGGATGCGGCTGGCCGAATAATAAGACTTACAAATGGTCAGATATGAAAAAGCTGATGGATTTCGCGTTTGCTAACTATCATTATACAGATATTGGGGAGCCGGATGTCAGGCTTGAAAGTGTGCGGGTAAAGAACGGTGCGGACGCAGATTTTTGCCTGCGGCCGGATATCGAACTGGCAGTTTCCATGGAAAAGCAGCAGGTATGTGTATTAAAGGCAGACTGGGAAAAAACGGAGGTCATCTATGATTATCCAAAGATTTTAGAGGCTCCGGTGCAGCAGGGAGAAACACTCGGGCAGGCGGAATACTATCTGAATGGAGAGTGTGTGGAAAAGATACCGGTCACGTCGGCAGCGACCGTAAAAAGCAGGGATTTTCCGTGGTTTTTTACAGTTGTCTGGAAAAAGTATGTATTGTGAACTCTAGTGAAAAAATTAACAATGCTATTGAAAAAAGGTGGTAAATAGAATACAATTATTTATGGAAAGTTTTATATTTTCAAAAATAGATGGAGGGCTAAGAAATGAGTAACAGAAAAGATTGCTTGGCAGCACAGAGAATTTCCAGATTACTGGATGAAAACAGTTTTGTGGAGCTTGGTTCTCTTGTGACAGCCAGAAGTACAGATTTTAATCTGTCACAGACACAGACACCTTCCGATGGTGTGATCACAGGACACGGTCTGATCGATGGCAGCCTGGTATTTGTATACAGCCAGGATGTATCTGTGTTAAATGGCACCATTGGTGAGATGCATGCGAAGAAGATCGCTGCTGTGTATGATATGGCAATGAAGATGGGGGCACCGGTCATTGGTTTTCTTGACTGCGCGGGAATCCGTCTGCAGGAATCCGTGGATGCACTGGACGGATTCGGACAGATCTACGCAAAGCAGGCACAGGCTTCCGGTGTGGTTCCGCAGATCTGTGCGGTTTTCGGAACCTGTGGCGGCGGACTTTCTGTAGTTCCGGCATTATGTGATTTTGCTTTCGTGGAGAAGGAGAGCGGAAAGATGTTCGTGAACTCGCCGAATGCGATCGAAGGAAACCGCGTGGAAAAATGTGATACTTCTGCGGCAGATTTCCAGAGTGCTGAGACGGGTATTGTTGACGGTATCGGAACGGAAGATGAGATCCTTGCAAAGATCCGTTCTCTGGTTTCTATCCTGCCGGAAAATAATCAGGCAGATGTCTACACCGCAGAGTGCACGGATGATTTAAACCGTGCATGTGAGAGCATGGAAAATATGCGTGGAGATGCGCGTTATCTGCTCACGCAGATTTCGGATGGACATGTCTTTTTTGAGACCAAAGAAGACTATGCCAAGAATATGGTGACCGGCTTTATCAAATTGAATGGCATGACGGTCGGCGCAGTTGCAAACTGTACAGAAATTTACGATGAAACAGGCAGCAAAAAGGAAGAATTTGAATCCGTACTCACCGCAAGAGGATGTGACAAAGCGGCTGAGTTTATCGCATTTTGCGATGCATTTGAGATTCCGGTACTTTCACTGGCACATGTGACCGGATTTAAGGCATGCAAGTGTTCCGAAAAGAGACTTGCAAAGGCGATGGGCAGACTGACCTATGCGTTTGCCAATGCGACCGTACCAAAGGTAAATCTGATCGTTGGTGATATGTTTGGTTCAGCTTCGGTCATCATGAATTCCAAATCAATCGGTGCAGACCTTGTATATGCCTGGCCGGATGTGAAAGTTGGAATGATGGATGCGAAGCTTGCGGCAGGTATTATGTACGAAGGCGAGTCCGGAGATGTGATCGCCAAGAAAGCAGCAGAATATGAAGCATTGCAGGATAGCATACTCTCTGCGGCGAAGAGAGGATATGTGGATCTTGTGGTAGAACCGCAGGATACCAGAAAATACATGGTGGCAGCATTTGAGATGCTTTATACCAAGCGTATGGACGGACCGTTCAAGAAACATGGAACGAAATAGAAAGGTGAAGAGTATGAAGAAAAAAATAGGACTGCTTATCTGCATGTGCCTTTGCCTGTTCGGCCTTACCGCATGCGGCAAAGAGGATCAGACCACAGCGGACTATAACGGATACACGTATGACCAGCTAAAAACAGCCTGCCAGACCACAGTTCAGCAGTTAGAGGGAATGTCGGATGAGGATATTGAAAAATATCTTATGAGTGGTGACAGCATTACGGTCGGCATGGTTACAAGCTGGCAGGAGTCCCGTAAAGATCTTGGAAACTTTGAAGGATTCGGTGAATGCGATGTCGTGAAATCGGGAAAAACCCTGACGGCAGCACAGACTGTAAACTATGAAGAAAGACCATTGGTTCTGACCTATGTATTTAATTATAACAGCATGGAAGTTACAGATGTGACGGTAGATCTGGTATATACGACCGGTGAGAAGATGTCAACGGCAGGATTAAATACGGTGATTTGTATCGTAACCGTATTTGCAGTATTGATCGTGATCTGTCTGCTCATCTATGCATTCCGCATCATTCCGTTTTTGGAAAAGAAATTCCGCAAAGAGGTATCGGTGGATGGAACAAAAAAATCAGTGGAACAGGTCGAAAAAATGGAAGAGCAGCAGGATGATCTGGAACTTGTAGCAGTGATCGCGGCGGCAGTTGCGGCAGCGACCGGGACATCTACCGATGATTTTGTGGTGAGATCGATTAAGAGAAGAAGATAAGCAAAGAGCAGGAGGATATAAAATGAAGAATTATACTATTACAGTAAATGGAAATGTTTACGATGTTACCGTAGAAGAAAAAGGCAGTGCAGCAACAGCAGCACCGGCTGCAGCAGCAACACCAAGACCGGCAGCGGCGGCACCGGCAAAACCGGCAGCAGCACAGGGTGCTGGCAGTATTAAGGTAGAAGCAGGAGCAGCAGGAAAAGTGTTGAGTATTGAAGCAAATGTCGGAGATGTTGTAAAGGCAGGAGATTCCATCGTTGTTCTTGAAGTCATGAAAATGGAAACACCGGTCGTTGCACCAAAAGACGGTACGGTTGCAAGTATTGATACAAAAGCAGGAGATATGGTAGAAGCAGGAGCTTTGCTTGCTACATTAAACTAATTAGGAGGATGAACTTATGTGGAGTTACATTGCAGAAACAATGGGAAACCTCCTTCATCAGACAGCCTTTTTGAATCTGACATGGGGGAACTATGTCATGATCGCGGTTGCATGCGTATTCCTTTATCTGGCGATTGCCAAGGGATATGAACCGTTGCTTTTGGTACCGATCGCATTTGGTATGCTTTTGGTAAACATCTATCCGGATATTATCGCAAGTCCGGAAGAAACCAGTAACGGTGTCGGTGGTTTACTGTACTATTTTTATCAGTTAGATGAATGGTCGATCTTGCCGTCATTGATCTTCCTCGGTGTAGGAGCAATGACTGATTTCGGACCGCTGATCGCAAATCCGATCAGCTTTTTGATGGGAGCGGCGGCACAGTTCGGTATTTTTGCGGCATATCTGATCGCAATCCTTTTAGGATTCAATGACAAAGCGGCAGCAGCTATCTCCATCATCGGAGGAGCGGATGGTCCGACCTCTATTTTCCTGGCTGGAAAGCTTGGGCAGACGGGACTGATGGGGCCGATCGCAGTCGCAGCATATTCTTACATGTCACTGGTTCCGATCATTCAGCCGCCGATCATGAAGCTGTTGACCACGAAGAAAGAACGTGCGATCCATATGGACAATCTGCGTCCGGTTTCCAAATTGGAAAAAATCCTGTTTCCGATCATCGTTACGATTGTTGTGTGCCTGATCCTTCCGACGACAGCACCGCTTGTTGGTATGCTGATGCTTGGTAATCTGTTCCGTGAATGCGGCGTGGTAAAACAGCTTTCTGAGACAGCTTCTAATGCATTGATGTATATTGTTGTTATTCTGCTTGGAACTTCTGTCGGAGCGTCCACAAGTGCAGAGGCATTTTTGAATATGAGTACGATCAAGATCGTAGTGCTTGGACTGATTGCGTTTGTGATCGGAACGGCAGGCGGTGTATTGCTTGGTAAGATACTCTGCCATCTCACACATGGAAAGATCAATCCGCTCATTGGATCAGCAGGTGTTTCCGCAGTACCGATGGCAGCCAGAGTTTCTCAGAAAATCGGCGCGGAAGAAGATCCGACAAACTTTTTGCTTATGCATGCAATGGGACCAAACGTTGCCGGTGTTATCGGTACAGCAGTAGCGGCAGGAACATTTATGGCAATCTTTGGAATTTAAGGAGGGTATGAAAAATATGGCAGAACAGGTGAAAAAACCTTTAAAAATTACCGAAACGATATTACGAGATGCACATCAGTCGCTGATCGCCACAAGAATGACGACAGAACAGATGCTTCCGATCATAGATAAAATGGATAAGGTCGGATATCATGCAGTAGAGTGCTGGGGTGGTGCGACATTTGACGCATCCTTACGTTTCTTAAAAGAAGATCCGTGGGAGAGACTGCGTAAATTAAGAGATGGATTTAAAAATACAAAGCTTCAGATGTTGTTCCGTGGACAGAATATATTGGGATACCGTCCATATGCGGATGACGTAGTGGAGTACTTTGTTCAGAAATCCATTGCGAACGGAATCGATATTATCCGAATTTTTGACTGCTTAAATGATATCCGGAATCTTCAGACGGCTGTCACTGCCTGCAATAAGGAAAAGGGACATGCACAGGTGGCACTGGCGTATACACTGGGAGATGCGTATACCTTAGATTACTGGACAGACATGGCAAAGCGTGTGGAAGATATGGGTGCAGATTCTTTGTGCATCAAAGACATGGCAGGACTTCTGGTTCCGGCAAAAGCTACGGAACTTGTTCAGGCATTAAAGAGCGCAACTTCTCTGCCGATCGATCTGCATACACATTATACTTCCGGTGTGGCTTCCATGACTTATATGAAAGCCGTTGAGGCAGGATGCGATATCATTGATACTGCAATGTCCCCGCTTGCCCTTGGAACCAGCCAGCCGGCAACAGAAGTTATGGTAGAAGCCTTCAAAGGCTCAGAGTATGACACCGGACTGGATCAGAATCTGCTTGCAGAAATCGCAGATTATTTCCGACCGATACGTGAGGAAGCACTTGAAAGCGGACTGATGAATCCGAAGGTTCTTGGTGTTAATATCAAGACACTGCTTTATCAGGTTCCGGGTGGTATGTTATCCAATCTGCTCTCACAGTTAAAGGAACAGGGTAAGGAAGACAAATTCCAGGAAGTCCTTGAAGAAGTACCGCGCGTAAGAAAAGACCTTGGTGAGCCGCCGCTTGTTACACCGTCTTCCCAGATCGTGGGAACACAGGCTGTATTCAATGTGCTGATGGGTGAGCGTTATAAAGTGGCAACCAAAGAGACAAAAGATATTCTGCTCGGAAAATATGGACAGACCGCAAAGCCTTTTGATCCGGAAATTGTGGACAAGGTTCTCGGGGACGACAAGAAAAATGCGATCACTTGTCGTCCGGCAGATCTCTTAGAACCTGAGCTTGCAAAGATCGAATCCGAGATGAAACAGTGGAAAGAGCAGGATGAAGATGTATTGACTTATGCATTGTTCCCACAGGTTGCAACCGAATTCTTTAAGTATCGTCAGGCACAGCAGACAAAGATCGATCCTGCTGTGGCAGATGTAAAAAACGGAGCATATCCGGTATAGAAATAAAAAAGAAAATATATCCAATCAGAAAAAGGGGTTGCCGTAAAAAAACGGTAATCTCTTTTTCAGATAGAAACAGAGGAAACAAAATGATCTATACAGTAACATTTAATCCATCGCTGGATTACTGTGTCGTGGTAAAAGATTTTAAGGCAGGTGCCGTGAATCGTACGGATAGCGAACAGATTTATCCGGGCGGAAAGGGAATCAATGTATCCATTGTACTGAAAAATCTCGGCATTTCCAGTACGACGCTTGGATTTTTAGGAGGATTTACCGGGGATGAGATTGAAAAAAGATTAAAAGAGCAGAGTGTCAGAACAGATTTTATTCGGGTGAGTGAAGGAATATCACGTATTAATGTGAAACTGCGTTCCGGAGAAGAAACGGAGATCAACGGGAACGGACCGGTGATAGGAGCAGTTGAAATGAAGCAGTTGTATGAAAAATTGGGACGGCTGAAGGACGGGGATACCCTTGTGCTCGCAGGAAGTATTCCGGCGGGGATGCCGGAACATGTGTATCAGGAGATCCTTGCATTTCTCGGTGTGAAAAAGATTCGGACAGTCGTGGATGCGACCGGAGAACTGCTGCTAAACGTATTAAAATACCATCCGTTTTTGGTAAAACCGAATCATCATGAACTTGGAGCACTTTTTGGTGTGGAGATAAACACAAAAAAGGATGCTGCGGTCTATGGAGGAAAACTGCGTCAGGCAGGCGCATGTAATGTGCTGGTGTCAATGGGAGCGGCAGGAGCGGTTCTGCTCACAGAAGACGGACAGATTTTGGAAAAAGACGCACCGGGTGGAGCGGTTGTCAATTCGGTCGGAGCCGGAGATTCCATGGTGGCAGGATTCCTCGCCGGATATGAGAAATACAAGGATTATGAAAAGGCATTGCGGTATGGACTTTGCGCGGGAAGCGCGTCTGCCTGCGGAGAAGGGCTTGCAACCGGAGCACAGATCGAAAAAATGCTTGCAGAAAAAATATAGACATTTTTTAGGCAGTCTGTTATATTGGAATTATTAGATTTTGGGATTAGGTGTTTGAAATGAAATTACAAGAGATAAAAGATGGCGAGCCGATCGTAATTACGGTAAAAAATGAAGCGGATGCAGAGATTGAGTATCGCACGCAGGTGCAGTTCTGCAAACAGGATATTTTGTTTATCGAGCCGATCCGTGTCAATGACAGGCTTGTCAGCTTTAAAGGAGAGAATCTGCGCATTATAGTCACATATGTGCCGAAAGATGAGATGCCGATAGAGTGGAAGGGATGTACCATAAAAGATATTGTTTATGGCGGAAAACGCTATCACCTCCTTTATTGTGTTCATGAAGGAAAACATATCAACCGAAGATCGACCTACCGTCAGTATGTGGGATATAACGCCATTCTTCAGCTTGGACCGAACCGGAAGACAGTAGATGTCACTGTAAAAGATATCAGTGTGACAGGAATCTCTTTTGTATCTGTCAAACACTATGAAAAAAAGGATATTGGTCTTTTTCATTTGAGTTATGTAGATGAAGAGTTTGGGATTACGGTGCAGGTGTCCGGCGAAGTTGTGCGGATCGAGGAACTGCCTGATACCAGGACGCTTTATGGCTGCCGTATCGTGGAGACAAGTCTGAATGTAGGAAGCTATATCGCACATAAACAAAAGAAAGAAGCAGAGCGCCGCAGATTAAAAGAAATGCGGGAGGAATAAAGAGGATAGAACCGAATGTGCCAAAGAAGTGGTGCATTCGGTTTTGCATGGTCGGAAAAAAGAAATGCGGGGAGGTGATGAAGTGAGTAATACAAATGATCTTAGCAGTCGTATCAATGAGTATTATGCAAAGATGAGCAAAGGACAGCGGCTTCTTGCGGCGTATATTACGGATCATTATGACAAGGCGGTGTTTTTGACGGCGGCAAAGCTCGGAGAGACAGTTGGGGTCAGCGAGTCTACAGTGGTACGCTTTGCGTCTGCCCTGGGATACAAAGGCTATCCGCAATTCCAGAAAGCGCTTGAGGAGATGGTGCGCGGAAAGTTAAATACCGTCCATAAGATGGAAGCTGTCTATGGAGGGAGCAGTCAGTCGGAGATTTTGGACAGTATCCTGAAATCAGATGCGATGCGGATTAAAAATACATTGGAAGAAATTGATGCCCATGCATTCGAGTCTGCGGTTGATACCATTTTAGAGGCGGATACCATTTATGTGGCAGGGCTGCGGAGCTGTGCGCCGTTAGCAGAATTTCTGGGATTCTATCTGAACATGATGTTTGAACACGTAAAAGTGCTTCATACGTCCAGTGCGTCGGAACTCTTTGAACAGATGGTGCATATCAGTGAAAAAGATGTGATCATTGGGATCAGCTTTCCGCGGTATTCCATGCGGACATTGAAGGCAATGGAGTTTGCTAATAACCGGAACGCCAGAGTGATTACGATTACGGACAGTGTACATTCTCCGATGAATCTGTATTCCTCCTGCAATCTTTTGGCAAAAAGTGATATGTCATCCATTCTGGATTCGCTGGTGGCACCGCTTAGCGTGATCAATGCGCTTCTGGTTGCACTTTGCATGAAAAAACAGCAGGATGTCGCAAAGACACTGGGATTGTTGGAACAGATATGGGATGATTATCAGGTCTGCGGGAAGGATGAGATTGATTACATGGAAGATGGTGTGCGGATGCACTATGCCAGTTTAGGAGAGATGAATGAATAAAGTGATTGTGATCGGCGGAGGTGCTGCCGGGATGGCGGCGGCGCTTGCGGCAGCCGAAAAAGGTGCAAAGACCGTTTTGCTCGAAAAGAATGAAAAACTCGGGAAAAAACTCTATATTACCGGAAAAGGACGGTGCAATATCACTAATGCCTGTGATACAGAAGAACTTTTTTTAAACGTACCGAGAAACGCTAAGTTTTTATATAGTGCCTTTTATACGTTTGATAACTTTCAGGTCATGCAGTTTTTTGAAGATCATGGGCTGAAATTAAAGACAGAACGTGGGAACCGGGTATTCCCGGAATCAGATCATTCTTCAGATGTCATACGGACGCTCCAGAATGCACTCAAAGATGCGGGAGTGGAAGTGCGTCTGTTTACGGAGGTAAAGCAGGTGCTGACAAAGCAGCAGACAGTACAGGGCGTGTGTCTGAAAAACGGAGAAAAATTGTATGCGGATGCAGTTGTGGTCGCGACAGGCGGCATCTCCTATCAGAGCACCGGCTCGACCGGGGACGGCTACCGCTTTGCGGAGGAGACAGGGCATGCGTTGACGGAGCGGCAGCCAGCCTTAGTTCCTTTTTTGGCAAAAGAAAGCTATGTCAAAGAAATGCAGGGACTTTCTTTAAAAAACGTGAATGTTTCAATTTTCCAGAAAAACAAAAAAATATATGAAGATTTTGGCGAGATGCTGTTTACACATTTCGGAGTCAGTGGCCCGCTGATTCTTAGTGCAAGCAGCCGGATCGGAGGAAAAGGGGCATTTGGGGAGCTTTCTATGGAAATTGATTTGAAACCGGCACTGACTGAGGAACAATTAGACAAGCGGATTCTGCGGGATTTTGACGAAAATAAGAACAGACAGTTTAAAAACTCCATCCCCAAATTGCTCCCTTCGAAAATGGTTTCGGTTATGATAGAATTAAGTGGAATACATCCGGATAAAAAAGTAAATGAGATCACCAAGGAGGAACGAGCACATCTTGTCCGCTGTATCAAAGCGTTTCCGCTAACACTAACCGGACGGCGTGATTTTAATGAGGCAATCATAACAAGAGGCGGTGTTTCAGTGAAGGATGTAAACCCATCTACGATGGAGTCGAAAAAGATAAAAGGGCTCTATTTTGCCGGAGAGGTGCTTGATGTGGATGCGCTGACCGGAGGATTCAATCTGCAGATTGCATGGTCTACCGGTCATCTGGCCGGAGAGAACAGTGCACTGGGTGAATTATAAAATCGATAAAGAAACAAAAAGAAAAGGGGAAGAATATGAGCATTAATATTGCGATTGACGGTCCTGCGGGAGCGGGAAAAAGTACCATAGCAAAAAAGGTAGCAAAAGATCTGAAATTTATATATGTGGATACCGGAGCGATGTACCGTGCGATGGCGTACTATTTTCTGCAAAAAGGGATTTCGCCGGAGGACGAAAAAAAGATTTCTGAGGAATGTCAGAATGCCGGGGTTTCTATTTCTTATCAGGATGGGGAACAGCAGGTGATTTTAAACGGAGAAAACGTGACTGCATATATCCGGAAGGAAGAAGTAGGAAACATGGCGTCTTCAACCAGTGTTTATCCAAAGGTACGTGAGAAATTAGTGGAACTCCAGAAGGAGCTGGCGAAGAAAAACAATGTTATCATGGACGGCAGGGATATTGGAACCTGCGTGCTTCCGGATGCACAGGTAAAAATTTATCTGACAGCCAGTGTGAAAACACGCGCAAAAAGACGCTATGATGAGCTGGTGGCAAAGGGAGTATCCTGTAATATAGAAGAGATACAAAAAGATATTGAGGAACGCGATTACCGGGATATGCACCGTGAAATGTCGCCTCTTAAACAAGCAGAAGATGCAGTGCTTGTTGACTCATCTGAACTTACGGTTGCTGAAGTCGTTTCCGCCATAAAGAAAGTATGCGAAGAGAAGGGCGTGTTATGAAGCGATTGATCGTGGCAAAGAGTGCCGGTTTCTGCTTTGGTGTAAAACGGGCGGTGGATACAGTGTATGAACAGGCAAAAAAAGAAAAAGAACCGATCTACACCTATGGACCGATCATTCACAATGAAGCGGTCGTAGAGGATTTAGAAGCGCGGGGAGTCACCGTGATCCATTCTATTGAAGAACTGCGCCGGGTACAGAAAGGGACAGTCATCATACGTTCCCATGGTGTAGAAAAAGCAGTTTATGACAAAATCCGTGAATTGGGACATGCTATCGTGGATGCCACTTGTCCTTTTGTATTGAAAATCCATAAAATTGTGGAAAAATACAGCCGCGAAGGATATCATATCGTGATTATCGGAAACAGCAGCCATCCGGAAGTGTTAGGAATCTGCGGATGGTGTGATCCGGGTAAGACAACGGTAATCGAGACAGTTCAGGAAGCAGCAGATTTCGAGGTTTCTGGGGAGCCGGAGATTTGTATTGTGGCTCAGACGACATTTAACAACAATAAATTTAAAGAATTAGTTGAAATTATTCAAAAAAAAGG
Source organism: uncultured Roseburia sp. (assembly GCA_964388945.1). Taxonomy (GTDB): domain Bacteria; phylum Bacillota; class Clostridia; order Lachnospirales; family Lachnospiraceae; genus Roseburia_D. The sequence goes on along the minus strand of CAYMCM010000030.1, from coordinate 311 downwards.
TTACAATATAAATGTTTTAAATACAATCTGTAATGCGACAGAGGAACGGCAGACGGAAGCGAGGCGCATTGCCGGCGAGGTGGATGCCATGATCGTGATCGGCGGTCGTCACAGTTCGAATACGCAGAAGCTATTTGAAATATGTAAAAACGAATGTGAAAATACTTACTATGTGCAAACCTATAAAGATTTAGATTTATCCGAATTTAATTCAGTTGATAATGTAGGTATTACCGCAGGGGCTTCAACCCCAAATAATATTATTGAGGAGGTTCAAAAGAATGTCAGAAATGAGCTTTGAACAAATGCTG
>CAYMCM010000029.1:0-29331 GCA_964388945.1 uncultured Roseburia sp. | reverse complement strand
GAGCATCTGCCTTACAAGCAGAGGGTCATAGGTTCGAGCCCTATAGGTCCCATTTTACCGAAAGGTAATCATATGGCGAGATAGCTCAGTTGGCTAGAGCATACGGTTCATACCCGTAGTGTCGAGGGTTCAAATCCCCCTCTCGCTATTATAGGAAGAGGAGACCGGATAAGGCTTTGCTTTGTCCGGTCTTTTTGTATTGGCACTGAGGGCATGAATAGTTTATAATAATTTAATTTGTCCCTATAATCAGCGTGTGCTAAGATAAGTATATAAAAGCATATTTTTCTATCCGGGTAAAAGCCCGTCTGTCCGCTATCCGGCGGTTCTGAACATTCTTATTTATTTCAGAAAATTCATGCTTTTTCCATAATCAGAAAGCAGGGGTTTTCGAAGAAGTGCTCCTGCGAAAACAGGAGGAAAATAAAATATGGACAAAACAAAAGAAACAGGAAATCAGGTATACCGCAGTTACAAAGACCGGTTGTTCCGCATGGTGTTCCGGGAGAAAAAAGAACTGCTCGGACTTTACAATGCAGTAAATGGGACGTCGTATACTGACCCGGAAGCACTTACTGTCGTGACACTGGAAAACGCCATTTACATGAACATGAAAAATGACCTTGCGGTTGTTATGGATTTTTACATGGATCTGTATGAACACCAGAGCACCTATAATCCGAATATTCCGCTTCGCAACCTGCACTATGTGGCAAGGGAGTTACGAAGCTGGAGCAATGGGCGGACGATTTATGGCAGACAGTTAGTAAAGATACCGACACCGCGCTTTTTTGTGTTTTATAACGGAAGAGATATGCTGCCGGAGCGGCAGGTCTTAAGGCTGTCTGACGCGTTTATGAATCCGGAGGAAGACCCGGCACTGGAACTGAAAGTTGTGATGTTAAATATCAACCTCGGCAGGAATAAAGCACTGATGGAGCAGTGCCATACATTGCTTGAGTATGCACAGTTCGTTGACCGGCTCAGAACCTGCGAGAAAAGTATGGGACGGGAAGAAGCAGTAAGATATACGGTGGATACCTGCATCAGAGAAGGAATTTTGCGGGATTTCCTGTTAAAATACAGGGAGGAGGCCATAGAGATGTGTATCTTTGAATATGATGAGGAAGAGACGCTGCGGCAGTTAGGGCAGCAGAGTTATGAGGAAGGCGTCGCAGCCGGGATCGAGCAGGGCAGAGAAGAAGGTGTAGCGGTCGGTAAAACCGAGGGAATACTTGTCGGGGAAGAACAGCTGCTCTTCCGGCTGATCTGCACAAAATTGAAAAAAGCAAAAACACCGGAAGTGATCGCGGAGGAACTGGAGGAAGATGTTTCCAGGGTAGAACAGATCTGTGAAAAGGCGAAAAGTTTTGCACCGGAGTATGACTGGAAAAAAGTTTATGCGCAGATGAAGCAGCTGTAAACAGCGGCAGTTATTGTTATAAAGCAGAAATAAAAAAAGAGATCATCGTATCCGAGATCAGAGTAAACAGATCCCGGGTGGGTGGTCTTTTTTCGTGTAAAGGGTTTCTGTAGGTTTTTAAAAACATGGCATTATAATAGAAAAAATTATTAAAAACAAACAGGAGGCTAAAAATGAGAACAGAAATATTTGGGTATGCACGCGTAAGTGCCAGGGATCAGAATGAGGAACGACAGTTCCTTGCAATGATGGAGGCTGGAGTGCCGAGAAAGCAAATCTATACGGATAAAAAATCAGGAAAGGATTTTGAACGTCCACAATATCAGAAATTGATGCGGAGACTGAAAAAGGGATCAGTCTTGTATGTACTATCGATCGACCGTCAGGGACGGAATTATGAAGAAATTATAGATCAGTGGCGCAGAATCACAAAAGAAAAAGAGGCAGATATTGTTGTTCTGGATATGCAGCTTCTGGATACACGGAGAGACAAAAATTTAATGGGAACATTTGTCAGTGATCTGGTATTACAGATTTTAAGTTTTTGTGCGGCAAATGAAAGGGAAAATATCAGACAGCGGCAAAAAGAGGGGATTAAAGCGGCAAAAGCGCGTGGAGTGAAATTTGGAAGACCACAAAACCCGGTACCGGATAATTTTGGAGAAATGTGCGAAGCATGGGAAAAACGTCAGATCAAATTAAAAGATGCGGCAGAAAAGTGCGGCATGCCATTATCTACGTTTTATACGAAATGCAATAAGACAAAAAAGAGTTTTTGAAAAGTATACTTTTATAAAAAGAATAATGACAAAGATAATTATAGCATGAAAACTACATATTTCAATAAAAAAAGACAATTTTACATGCATTTATAAAAGTATACTTTTCGGAAAAAGGATGGAAATAAAAAGAAAATTGGCAAAAAAATTTATTATATGGGAGAGAGAAAAATGAAGAAACGATTACTGGTAGTATTTTCTTTAGTGGTGGCAATGGGACTGCCGCTTGTATTGCCAATGTCTTCGGAAGCCAGTGCGCTTACAACAGAGAGTATGGTAGAAGAACCGGAAACTGTGGATGTACCGACAGAAGAAGCATTGGACGAAAGCAGTCAACTGGTGGTGCCGGGGTTGGGGTCATGGCTCTATGAGACCGATGATACGGAAAAGGTTATTTATTTGCACAAATATACCGGGAAAGATGAGAGAATAAAAGTTCCAGCGACCTATACTATCAAGGGGCAGTCATATGCTGTGAAATTGGCACCGCGTAACACCAGTTTTTCATTGTCGGATGGAGTTTTTGGTGATGAGGGGCAAAGCGATTCTTCGCGAATTATCAAGGAAGTGGAATTTGAAGAAGGAGTAGGGGGAGATTTTCGCTTTTGCTTTTATTCTTGCTTTAATTTAATAAAAGCGAATATCCCATCAGGAATAACAGATTGCACGGCGATGTTTGATGGATGCAGCAGTTTAAAGGAAGCCCCGGTTATTCCGTCAGGTGTAACGAAGTGTGAGTGTATGTTTGGGGGATGCAGCAGTTTAAAGGAAGCCCCAGTTATTCTGTCAGGTGTAACGAATTGTGGGAGTATGTTTATGGGATGCAGCAGTCTGACGCCAGCCCCAGCTATTTCGTCAAGCGTAACGCTTTGTTCTAGTATGTTTTCTGGATGCTCAAAATTGAGTGGAAGTATGGATATTATGGGGAAATTGGGATATTTCAATGGACGTTATGATGATTACTATGTATATGGAATGTTTGAAGATGCCGCGACGTAAGGTTCCGGTCTTACCATCTATTATGCCGATGGAGTGAATATCGATGAAATTTTAGCGACGAAGAGCGCAAACAGCAAGATCACGGCGAAACCGTTATCAGAAAATCCGACGCCGGCTCCGGTAAATCCAACGCCAAGTGCACCATCCGGTACCAAGGTGGCAACATATAACGGAGATACCTTTTATCAGGGAAGCGATGGAAATCTTCGTTGTTATGACAATAGCAACCAGTTAGTTACCAATGAATTCAAGTGTGACGGAACGTATACTTATTACATGCAGGCGGATGGAACGCCGATGAAGGATCGCCTGACCTATCATCCGGACGGAGAACACATCATTTATCTGGATGAAAACGGACATGAAGTATTTACGAATTTCCAGTATTGTCCGAGTGTTGGATATATCTGCTATTTTGACGCGCAGGGATATCTCTACAAAGACCAGATCACTTTTGTCGGGGACAAGACCTATTACTTAAATGGCAATGGAGCTATGGAACAAAGCGGCTGGTTCCAGTTTGCAAATGGCCTGGACTATGGCTGCGCAAACAGTGACGGAATACTGGTAACAACAGGATTTTCCTATGATCCATATGGCAGAGTGGTATTTATCAAGGATATCATTTTTGAGATAAATGGCTGGAATCTTCGGGCAACATTAGCGGAGTACTGGAATCAGTTATTGGAAAGTCAGAAAATATATATGCTGTATGAGGATCGTTCAAAAAGAATTCCAAGGCTTTGGATACTTAGAGGAGGTTCTTGTGGAGATGTTGCAGATTGGGCGGGCGAATCTTTGCTGTATTATTCCGAAGAGGAATGTATTTCATTGAGTGATGAGCAGTGCAAAGAGATATTAGAGAAAAGGACGGTAAAAGACAATGAGGAGTGTAGTTATGAAGTTGTGTCTGCGCCGCTTTTTATGCCATGGAAAGAAGATCATTTGTATGAGATGAGTTTAAGAATGATAGATTTGAGTTATTACAAAGAAGAGGTGATGGAAAAATTAATTGGCAAAGATAGGGACAGGATTATGATATTGCCGGAGGATATAAAAGCCTGCGAAAGGAAATATGTAAAAAAGATAGTAAGCTGTAAGGAAAAAATTGAGAAAGTCATTGCCGGTATAATAAAATGATTTTGACAGACCCAGTCGGAAAAGTAGGAAAAATACAGATGGGATGCGTTCAGAGGCAGCGGTATAATAAAATAGTAAAGGTTTGTTTTAAATCTGACAGAGCAAAGGAGAAAAAGTTATGGAAGAAAAACAGAAAAAATTTGCTGTGTGGTCGCTGATCTTAGGAATTGTGGGGCTGATCTTTGGCTGTATGTTTCTTGGGCTGCCGGCAGCCATCATTGCGATCATTTTGGGTGTGAAGGTTCTTGGAGTGAGCGGAGATAAAAAAGAACGTCACATGGCAGTGGCAGGAATCATTACCGGTGCGGTTGGAATACTGTTTGCGGTCATTATGGCAGTCTCGGTCGCAAGGACAGATCCGGCACCGGAAGTTTCGGCGGATGTGGCTGCAGAAACAGAGCGTGTGGTGGAGACAGAGACATCGGCAGAGCCGGTTGAACTCGAACAGGAGACAGAAGAAGCGCAGTCTGAGACAGGATCCGAACAGATGGAGACGGAGCAGCAGACGGAGACTGAAGTGGTACAGCAAGAAGTTTCGGAAGAGAAAGCAGCTGAAAAAGAGCCGGAAAAACCGGCACAGCCTGAGACAGTAACAAATGAAAATACACAGGGAGCGGATGGTACGCAGACGCAAAATGATGTAGCTGTTGCGGCAGCAGCGTCAAATGCGGCTGTGTCAGTGGATGATTCCGGAAGTACCGGTCAAAATTCGGATGTATCCGAAAACGGAGAACAGGCAGTAAGCAATTCAGACAGCATCCAGACACCGACACCTGCACCGACAGACGGTGGAAGCGGGGTTACGGTACACATTACGGACACCGGTTCGAAATATCATTCTGCTGGATGTCAGTATCTGGCGAAAAGTGACCATGAGGTGAGTTTGGAGACGGCAAAATCTATGGGACTGACTCCATGTTCCAGATGTAATCCTCCGAGGTAATATAGTACATAATTAAAAATCAACATGATTTGGAATTGACAGTTTCGTTAGAAAAGTGATATAATCCTACAAAACCGATAGGGATTATAGAATAATCGGCATAAAGAAACGAAGGATGAGGAGCAAATATCATGGAAAAACGAAACAGATGGCTGGCGGCAGTCCTTATGGGAATGATGCTGCTGGGCGGCTGTGGCAGGGCAGAACAGGAAACATTAAAACAGGCAGATACAGAGACTGGAAGTCAGGCGGCGGAGCAGACGGATCCTGTGACATTTACAGATGATCTGGGACGCGAGATAACGCTATATCAGCCCGAACGTGTAGCGGCGCTGATCGGAAGTTTTACGGATATCTGGCAGCTTGCAGGTGGAGATGTTGTTGCGGCGGCAAACGATTCCTGGGAGAGCCTGAATCTGGATCTGGGAGCGGATGTGGTCAATCTTGGCAGTATTTTGGAACCGGATGTGGAACAGCTCATCGCGTCAAAACCTGATCTTGTACTGGCAAGTTCTAATACCGACGCAGATCTGGAGTTGGAGGATGTGCTGACGCAGGCGGGGATTCCGGTTGCATATTTTGAGGTATCCAGTTTTGACGACTATCTGCGGATGCTCGATGTCTGTACTACGATCACCGGACGGAAAGATCTTTATGAGAAAAACGGACTGGATGTGCAGGCACAGGTTGAGGAGACAAAAAAGCGTATTGATGGAAGCGCACCGACCGTACTGTTTTTACGTACTGCCTCAGGTAGTGTGAAGGCAAAGGGAAGTGAAGGAAATATCTGCGGACAGATGCTTGCAGATCTTGGCTGCGTGAATATTGCGGACAATGAGGTGGGACTGCTCGATGATCTGAGTATGGAAGCGGTCATTGCAGCAGATCCTGAATATATTTTTGTGACGGTGCAGGGAAATGATATGGATGCGGCGATGCAGAATGTAGAGGATATGCTCATATCCAATACGGCATGGAGCAGTCTTACTGCTGTAAAAAACGACCATTATTATGTACTGGACAAACGTCTTTTCAATCTGAAGCCGAATGCCAGATGGGGCGAAGCCTATAAACAGCTTGCAGATATTCTGTATCCGGAGGATTAGACAATGGGATATTTTCCGTTTTTTATGGAAGTGGAAGGAAAAGAGGGACTGATCGTGGGCGGCGGCAGAGTTGCTGCTCATAAGATAGAAAAAATGAAGCCGTTTGGAGCAAGGCTGATCGTTGTCGCACCGTATCTTGCAGACGGGCTGAAAGCAGATCCAACATTAACGCTGTTGGAACGTTCTTTTCAGGATTCAGATGTGGAAGGAAAAAGCTTTGTGATCGCGGCAACGGATGATGAGGCATTGAATGAGCACATCAGTGCGCTTTGCAGGGAGAAAAAAATTCTTGTAAATGTGGTGGATGACCAGGAAAAATGCAGTTTTATTTTTCCGTCACTGGTAAAAGAAGGAAAGTTTTGTGCGGGGATTTCCACGGAGGGCGCAAGCCCGATGACAGCGGCATATTACAGAAGCAGTCTTGCCGCGGCACTGCCGGAAAATATGGAAGAAATACTGGATGTGCTTTTCATGTTCCGGGAACCGGTGAAACGGCAGATTCCGGATGCCCGCATAAGAGCAGCAGTTTTAAAAGAGGCGGCGCTCTTTTGTGTAGAACATGGGCGTCCGCTCACGGAAAAAGAGATGCAGGAACGTCTGGCTGAGGCGGCAGAAAAACAGGTAAAAAAGAAAATGGGCAGTGTTACACTGGTCGGAGCCGGATGCGGTGCATATGATGCAATCACGGTGAAGGGGTTAAATGCCTTGCGAAGGGCAGAGGTGTTAGTCTATGACGATCTGTTGGACGAACGGCTGTTGTCTCATGTTTCGGAAAGCTGTGAACAGATCTATGTCGGAAAAAGAAGCGGCACACATAGTTACAGCCAGAAGGAGATCAATGCGCTTCTGATTGAAAAAGCGGGTGATGGAAAAAACGTTGTGCGGTTAAAAGGAGGAGATCCGTTTGTCTTTGGCAGGGGCGGTGAGGAGATACTGACTCTGCGTGAGGCAAAAATTCCGGTAACGGAGATCCCTGGCACTACGTCTGCAATCGTGGCGCCTGCGGGAGCAGGCATTCCGGTCACACACAGGGGACTTGCCCGCAGCTTCCATGTGATTACCGAGCATACGGCGGGAACAGAAGACGGCCGCAGTGGTCAGACAGAACAGTGATGGAGGTACGCAGGCAGTGCGTGGAACTTTAAAGAATATTGCAGATCGAGTAAAAGAGGCAGGATTAAAAACTCCGGCAGTTATCGTGATCGGTGAGACAGCAGGGCTGCAGCTTTTCTATGAACAGTAAAAAAAATAATAGAAAGACAAAGACGGGACATTACTCAAAAAAGTAGTAAGTCCCGTCTTTGTCGTGGAACTGTTTTAGGGAAGCTTCAAAAACGTTTTCTAAAATGTGGCTTTTGATACATTCTTTTGGATTTCCAGCTGCGATAATCTTTTGATCTTTCATAACAACGAGGCGGTCGGATATGCTGAGTGCCTGATTCAGATCATGAAGGATCAGAATAATGGTTTTTCCCTGGTCTCTTAAGGCGCGGATCATTGCAAGAAAATCCCGCTGACCGATAAAATCCAGGTAGGTGGTTGGCTCGTCCAACACGATGTAATCACAATTTTGCGCAAGGATCATCGCAAGAAAAACGCGCTGGCGGACACCGCCGGAGAGCGTATCCACATATTGATCAGCGTAGGCATCTACATGTGTAAATTTCATGGCGCGGGAAACGATTTCGCGGTCTTCCCTCGTTTTTTGTCTGGCAAAACCGAGATGCGGAAAGCGTCCGTGTTCAACCAGCGTCCGGACAGGAAGCGAAGGGATGATCATGCGCACCTGCGGCAGAAAGGAGATTCGCTTTGCCCGATCCCGCAGTGGAATTTTAAGAAGATCTTCCTGTTCGAGAAAGATCTGACCGGAGGTCACGTTGGAAACGCCGTTTAAACATTGTACGAGTGTCGTTTTGCCGCATCCGTTCGGGCCGACGATCGTGGTGATGTCACCGCAGGCAAAAGAAGCGGAAACATCGGAAAGGATCTTCGTGTGTTGGCAGGATGCCGATACATGGGAAAATTCAAGCATGGACTCTGCGTCCTCCTTTCTTTTTCAGTAACAGATATAAAAAAAACGGACCGCCGATAAATGACATGATAATGCCGACGGGGAGTTCAAATGGCGTAAACAAAACGCGGCCAAAAAGATCGCACAGAATTACGAAACTTGCGCCGAGCAGAGCGGAGCAGGGAAGCAGAAAACGCGCGTCATTTCCAAAAAGTCTGCGGCAGATGTGCGGAATGACCAGACCAATAAAGCTTAAAAGTCCGGCATAGCTTACGACACAGCCGGCAAGAATACTTGCAAGTGCGAGGAGCAAAAAGCGTGTAAGTGGAACATGAAGTCCGAGCGAACGTGCGATATCATCACCAAGTCCGAGCAGATTGAGCGGCACGGAAAGCAGCACGGAAAGCAGGAAAGCAAGGATGATGCAGATGCCGGGCAGCAGTATTTTTTTTGTGGTCAGCCCTGAGAGCGTTCCGATCAGAAAAGAGGTCAGATTGATCGTAATGTCGGTGTCAAGCAGTTTTACAGTATTGATTGCTGCGTTTAAAAATGTGGAAACGGTAATTCCGGCAAGAATGATCGTGGTACGTGAACTGTCCGAGAGTGATGCGAGCAGAAAGATCGCAAGGGTGGTGAGCAGCGCACCAAGGAATGCAAAAACCGGAAGTATAGCGGAAGTTGCAGGGAAAAAGATCATGGCGAGCATGACAGCAAAACCGGAGCCGGAATTAACGCCAATCGTGTTCGGACTTGCAAGGGAATTGTTCATTACGCCCTGTAAGATCACTCCGGAACAGGAAAGTCCAACGCCGGCAAAAAGTCCGCCAAGAACGCGCGGTATTCGTACGGTTTTTAGCAGGGTACAGGCGGTGGAAGTAGTGTCCTTTGCCGTTAGGACGGCAAAAATATCGGAAAAGCTTAAATTTACACTGCCAAACAGAATCCCACAGCAGACAGAGGCAAATAAAAGCAGGATTAAAAGCAAAATGATAAAAAAACTGCGTTTCTTGTTCATGAAAAACTCCTTATGTTGATTTACATACCTGTTATGTATGTTATCATAGAGTGAAAAAAAGTGCAATTCCGGGTTTGGGACTTTTCATTTCCAGAAAAATGTCATATTATAGGAATTGACTTTGCCCATTCCCGGAAAAGGGAGCCGGACAAAAAGGAGGAAACAATGATACATTTTGAATGTGATTATACACAGGGCGCACATCCGAAGATCATCGAGATGTTAGCGGAGACAAATTTAGAACAGACGGCTGGTTATGGTGAAGATGAGCACTGCGAGCGGGCACGGCAGATGATTCTTCAAAAGTGTGGCAGAAAGGATGCTTATGTGCAGTTTTTAGTTGGCGGTACACAGACGAACACGACGATCATTGCCGCAGCATTAAGACCGTGGCAGGGCGTGATCGCAGCGGATACCGGGCATATCAATGTTCACGAGACAGGTGCGATCGAGGCGACCGGGCATAAGGTGCTGGCGCTTCCAAATACCAATGGAAAGATAACGGCTGCACAGATCGCTGCTTGCTGCATGGAACATTTTTCGGCAGGAAACGCAGAGCATATGGTACAGCCGGGGATGGTCTATGTATCAAATCCCACGGAATATGGCACACTGTATACCAAAGCAGAATTAAGTGAGATCCGGGAAGTATGCCGTAAATATGATCTGTATCTGTTTGTGGATGGTGCAAGACTGGCGTATGGACTTGCCGCAGAGGGAAATGATCTGACACTTTCGGATTACGCACAGCTAAGTGATGTATTTTATATCGGCGGAACGAAAGTGGGAGCATTGTTCGGAGAGGCCGTGATCATTACGGATGACAGATTAAAAAAGGATTTCCGTTATATGATAAAGAGACAGGGCGGTATGCTGGCGAAAGGAAGACTTCTGGGAATACAATTTGAGGTGCTGATGGAAGGCGGTCGCTATGAAGAACTTGGTCGTCATGCCAATGTGCTTGCGGGAAAGATAAAAGATGCGTTTTTGAAAAAGGGTTATCCGGCTTATATGGATTCTATGACAAACCAGCAATTTTTTATTCTGCCGGTTTGTGATCTTGAAAAACTGAGTGAAAAATACAGCTATTCATTTGAAAAAAATACAGATGTCGATCATGCGCTGGTACGTTTCTGTACGAGCTGGGCAACGACAGAGGAACAGGTAAATGAACTGCTTGCCGATGTGGCGGCACTTTAAAGACAGCAAAAGAAAGGAAGAAGTTATGCGAGTAGGAATGGGTTATGATGTGCATAAACTGGTCGAGGGAAGAGATCTTATCATAGGAGGAGTTACGATTCCGCATCATCTGGGGCTGCTTGGACATTCTGATGCCGATGTGCTGCTGCATGCGATCATGGATGCGCTGCTCGGTGCGGCGGCACTTGGTGATATTGGGAAACATTTTCCGGATACTGATCCGGCGTATAAAGGAGCGTCGAGTATGAAGCTGCTTGCGCATGTGGGTGAACTGCTGGAAAAGGAATGCTATGTTATAGAAAATATTGATGCGACAGTGATCGCGCAAAAACCGAAGCTGCGTCCGTATATCGAGCAGATGGAAAAAAATGTGGCAGAGGTGCTTCACTTAGAAAAAAATCAGGTTAATATCAAGGCGACTACCGAAGAGGGGCTTGGTTTTACCGGAACAGAACAGGGCATTTCCGCGCAGGCAATCTGCGCACTGTCCTCCATTTATGAAAGCAGCGTTGCAGTTGGCGGTACGACGGGCGGCTGTGCGGGATGCAGCGGCTGCGGGCAGGCGTAAAAGATAAAAAAATCTTGACAAACCTTAGTATTTTGCGTAAACTTGACTGAGAATGAAAGAAAAATGCAGGGAACGGAAAGAGTAAGAGAAAATGTCTGTACCAGAGAGAAACTGTCACCGGCTGAAAGCAGTTTTTACAGAGTTTGTCTGAAAGTGCATCCGGGAGCAGATTAGATGAAGAAGGTATAGTAGTCTGATACGTCGATTACACGTTACGTAAGAGAGGGAAAGATATGAGAGTATCTTTTAGATAGAGTGGAACCGCGGATAACTTCGTCTCTAATGAGAAGTTATCCGCTTTTTTGCTTTATAGGAAAGTGCGCTGGGGCGCGCTGACGGTACATGCACAGAATAAGAAGCATGTGCATTAGATATAACAGTGGAAAAGACAGAAAGGAAGCATAAAAATGGGATTTTTTCAGTACATAAAAGAAGAAATTCAAGTGATAAAGGAAAGAGATCCGGCGATCAAAAGCTCGGCGGAGGTGTTGCTCTATCCGACCTTCTGGGTAATGCTCAGTTACCGCAGGGCGCATAAATTGTACTTAAAAGGACATTATTTCCGGGCACGTTATATTTCACAGCGTGCGGCAAGAAGGACCGGGATCGAGATCCATCCGGGAGCAACGATCGGAAAAGGCTTTTTTATCGATCATGGTTCAGGTGTCATTATCGGGGAGACCGCGAGCGTTGGAGACAATGTGACGCTTTATCAGGGAGTTACTCTGGGAGGAACCGGAAAAGAAACTGGAAAGCGGCATCCGACGCTTGGTGACAATGTGATGGTCAGTGCCGGGGCAAAGATCATAGGTTCCTTTACGGTCGGTGAAAATTCAAAGATCGGAGCGGGCAGTGTCGTGATCGAGGAGGTTCCGCCGAACTGTACTGTAGTCGGTGTTCCGGGCAGGATCGTAAAACGTGACAATGAGAAAGTGCCGCGCAATGATATGGATCAGATCCATCTTCCGGATCCGGTCAAGGAGGATATTGATCTGCTGCAGAAAGAAAACTCTGCACTGTGTAATGAAGTGATCGATTTAGAACAGAAATTAAAAGCACTCAGGGAAGCACATGAAAAATGCCAGAAGCGTCAGAGAGAAAAAGAGCAGGAAAACAGAAAATAAACAGGTTGGAGGAAACCATGAAGATATTTAATACATTGACAAGAAAAAAGGAAGAATTTGTACCGATCAAAGAAGGCAGAGTGAGCATGTATGTGTGCGGTCCTACCGTGTACAATTACATTCATATTGGAAATGCCAGACCGATGATCATATTTGATACATTTCGCCGTTATCTGGAATACAAGGGCTATGAAGTCAATTATGTGTCCAATTTTACGGATGTGGATGACAAGATCATCAAAGAGGCAATAGAGGAAGGAACGACAGCAGAAGAAATTTCCGGTCGATTTATCGCGGAGTGCAAAAAAGATATGGCGGATTTGAATCTGAAACCGGCAACGATCCATCCGCTTGCCACGCAGGAGATCGGCGGTATGATTGACATGATACAGACACTGATCGATAAAGGGTATGCTTATGCCGCCGCAGATGGTACGGTTTATTACCGCACACGTAAATTTCAGGGCTATGGAAAGCTTTCGCATAAGAATATTGATGACCTGGAAGCCGGCCACCGCAGTATTAAGGTGACCGGGGATCTGAAGGAAGATCCGCTGGATTTTGTTTTGTGGAAACCGAAAAAAGACGGGGAGCCATACTGGGAATCTCCGTGGTGCGAAGGACGTCCGGGCTGGCATATCGAGTGTTCAGTCATGGCAAAAAAATATCTGGGCGATACCATTGATATTCATGCCGGCGGGGAGGATCTGATCTTTCCGCATCATGAAAATGAGATCGCACAGTCAGAAGCAGCAAACGGCGTTCCGTTTGCACATTACTGGATGCATAATGGTTTCTTAAATATCAATAATCAGAAGATGTCAAAATCACTGGGCAATTTCTTTACAGTCCGTGAGATCGGCGAGAAATATGATCTTCAGGTATTACGTTTCTTTATGTTAAGTGCGCATTACCGGACACCGCTTAATTTCAGCGCAGAGCTGATGGATGCGGCGAAGAACAGTTTAGAGCGTGTGCTGACGGCGGCAGACAATCTGAAACACTTGAGCAAAGCGGCAAAGATAGAACAGATGACAGATGAGGAAAAGGCGGCGTTTGCGGCAAGTGAAGATTTTGTAAAGAAATTTGAAACAGCAATGGAAGATGATGCCAATACAGCGGATGCGGTTTCTGCGGTATTTGAGCTGGTAAAATATGCAAATTCAAATACTTCTTCGGAAAACAGCAAAGAATACTTAAAAGCACTGTATGACCGTTTAGAGACATTGTGCGGTGTGCTTGGAATCCTCGTGGAGCGAAAAGAGGAGATCTTAGATACAGAGATCGAAGAACTGATTGCGGAACGTCAGGCGGCAAGAAAAGAGAAGAATTTTGCCCGTGCGGATGAGATTCGTGATCTTTTACTGGAAAAGGGCATTGTTCTGGAGGACACCAGAGAAGGAGTAAAATGGAAAAGGGCATAAATGCGTATATAAAAGGACAGTTTGATCTGGGCGATGTGGATATCAGGACATATTCGCCGCTCACACTTGCGTATATCGGAGACGGGATCTATGATCTGGTCATACGTTCCATTGTGGTCGGAAGAGGGAATACCAGAGCGGGAAAGCTGCATCAGACCACCAGTCAGCTTGTGAAGGCACATGCACAGTCGGAAATGATGCATGCGATCGAGCCGAAGCTGACCGAGGAGGAATGTGATGTGTTCAGAAGAGGGCGCAATGCAAAGTCCCCAACCATGGCAAAGAATGCGACGATGGTGGATTACCGCCGTGCGACAGGTTTCGAGGCGCTCATGGGGTATCTGTATCTGAAGGATGATTTTGAACGTCTGGTGGAGCTGGTAAAATGCGGACTGGCACACTATGATGCGAAAACGGGAAAGAGCATAGAAGAAAAACAGGGAGAATAGAATGGAAATCGAAGAATTAAAGATAGAGGGAAGAAATGCGGTTTTAGAAGCATTTCGTTCCGGAAGAACGATAGATAAGCTTTTTGTGTTGGATGGCTACAAAGATGGTCCGGTGCAGTCGATCATGCGGGAAGCAAAAAAACACGACACGATCGTGAAGTTTGTGACAAAGGAGCGACTGGATCAGATTTCTGAGACGAAAAAGCATCAGGGTGTGATCGCGATGGCAGCAGCTTATGGTTATGCCACGGTTGAGGACATCTTAGAGCGCGCAGAAGAAAAAGGAGAACCGCCGTTTCTGGTTCTGCTTGATAATATCGAGGATCCGCACAACCTCGGAGCAATTATAAGAACAGCGAATCTCGCAGGTGCACATGGTGTCATCATTCCAAAACGGCGTGCAGTCGGACTTACAGCGACGGTTGCAAAGGCATCCGCCGGAGCGATCAATTATACACCGGTAGCAAAAGTGACGAATCTGACGCAGACGATCAAGGAATTAAAAGAAAAAGGCATCTGGTTTGTATGCGCGGACATGGGTGGAACCAATATGTATGACCTCGACTTAAAGGGACCGATCGGGCTTGTGATCGGAAACGAAGGTGAGGGCGTTGGCAAGCTGGTAAAAGAGAACTGCGATTTTGTCGCATCCATTCCGATGCGCGGAGACATTGACTCACTAAATGCTTCCGTTGCCTGTGGTGTTTTGAGCTTTGAGATCGTAAGACAGCGTATGAATTAGTATGCGGCAGCAAGGCGAAAGCAGCACCAAGGAGGGGAAGATGCGGGAAAAGTGGGAGTGTTCCGATGAAGAGTTGATTTTGCACCTGCGGGACGGAGAAAATGAGATTATGGATTACCTTATGGACAAGTATAAGAATCTGGTCAGGAAAAAGGCAAAGGTCATGTTTCTGATCGGAGGAGATACGGATGATCTGATCCAGGAGGGGATGATCGGACTGTTTAAGGCGATCAGGGATTACAGGTCGGATAAGGACAGCACGTTTTATCATTTTGCGGAGCTTTGCATTTCCAGACAGATGTATACGGCGATCGAGGCGTCCAACCGCAAGAAGCATGCGCCGCTCAATTCTTATATCTCATTATCGGAGCCGGAGAGCGGTGGTATTGGAGAACTGCTTGAAACGAACCCGGAACAGATGATCATTGACCGGGAAAATGTTGCTCAGATCAAGGAACGGATTGAGAAGAGTTTGAGTGATATGGAAAAAGAAGTGCTGGCATATTATATGCAGGGCATGAATTATGTCCAGATCGCGGAATTGATGGAAAGGTCACCGAAATCTATTGATAATGCATTGCAGCGAATCAAGAACAAGTTAAAATAAAAGACAGCCGCATAAAAATCCCTCCTTACTGGACAATCCAGTAAGGAGGGGATTTTCATGCGGCTGTTTTTTGCTTAGTTCAATTTAAATTTGGAGAGTAAGTCACCCAGACTGGTGGAAGCTGCCTCAGTTGAGGTATAGCTTGCGATATTTTCTGCCTCGTCTGCGGAGGTGTCTACCATTTCTTCTTCCAGAGCACGCATACTGAGGCTGATCTTGCCGTTGTCGGTATTTAAAACCTTGACTTTTACTTTTTGTCCTTCTTTTAAGACTTCAGACGGTTTTCCGATCCTGCGTTCGCAGATCTGGGAAACGTGAACAAGACCGCTTAATCCATTGCCCAGATTTACAAAGGCACCATAAGGCATTAAGGTTTCCACCGTACCTTCCATGATGCTGCCAGGAACGATCATGGAGATTTTGTGATTGCGTTCCTCAATTTCCTTTTCTTTTGCAACGACTTTTGCGGAGAGTACCAGTTTTTCCTTTGCCGGATCGGCGGTGATCACGCGGACATCCAGTGTCTTTCCAATATATGGATCGGTGTCTTCAACATAATTCAGTGAAAGCTGGGACGCCGGGATAAAAGCACGGATACCATCCAGATAAGCAACAACACCGCTTGGCACACTTTCTTTTACTTTTACCTGCAGTGTAGTTTCGTTATTTAAATATTCCTTGAATTTATCCCAGGCAAGCATATCATTTGCTTCCCGCATGGAGAGCAGAATGTTACCCTCACCGTCATCACGGCTTACGACAGTGGCTTCTAAGGTATCACCGATGTGGATGTTTTCCAGAACAGAAAAATCCGGATCATTGGAAAAATCAGCAGCCTTTATGATACCCGGTGCATAGTATTTTAAATCCAGTGTGGCATCCTCCTCGGAAACGGAAATGACCGTGCCGGTTAAAAGATCTCCTTCGTGGATCGTGCGGAAAGAAGCTTCCAGTTCATCTTTGTAATCGTCCATAGTTTCGTTTTTTGTATTTTCTTCCATAATATGATAAAATCCTTTCGCGTAAATTGGCGGAAAAAATGTCCGCTGACTTAAATGTAGCATATTGCGGCAGGAAATGCAATTCCGGCGTACCTTGTCTTGGTGTGGAAAAAATGGTATCATGAGCGTAAATAATGTGTACTGGAAATCTTGGGAATCAGTGCAGATAAGTATAAGAAAAACAGAAATGAGGAAACAAACATGCATTTCAAAAAGAAAGCGGCAGCAGGTCTGCTCGAACTGGTCACAGCAGTGTGTACAGTGTCTGGCATAGCTCTTGAACTGTATTATTTAAAAACAGCAGGGGCGGGTCTGTTTAACACCGTAACAACGATCCTGCTTGTGGCAGGGCTTTATCTGCTCCTTACTGTGATGGAGCGTTATCCCGCCGTGTGGAATATCCTGATTCCGGTGACAGAACAAAACAGAAACGATGCGGTTTTTCTGGCACTTGGGATCAAGATGCTTTTCATGGGAATGACGCTATATACGGCAGTGTGCGATGTCTGCGGGATTTTTTGCAGCGAAGCAGTGTTCTGGATTGTGATCGTGGCGGGGATATTGCTTCTTGTTTTCACAAAATACCGCATGTGGCGGAGCAACGAAAAGGATAAGAAAAATTCGGGAGGACAAAATGGAAGCAGTAATATTTGATATGGACGGCGTGATCTTTGATACGGAGCGCCTGGTTTTGGAAGGATGGGCAAAGACCGGAGAAAAGCATGGCATTGAGGGAACGGACGAAGTGTGCCGCAAATGTCTTGGAACGACCTATGAGGTGTCCAGACAGATTTTTTTAGATCACTACGGGGCGGATTTTCCCTATGAGATTTATAAGGAAGAAATGCGCGCATATTTCTATCACGCGATTGAAAAAGAGGTACCGTTAAAGCCGGGCATCCGAGAGATACTGGACTATCTGAAAAGGAGCGGCTTTAAGATAGGGCTGGCATCGTCGACCAGACGGGAGGCAGTGCTTGGTGAGCTTAGACAGGATGGACTGACGGATTATTTTGACGTAGTCATTGGCGGGGATCTGTTAAAGCGGAGCAAGCCGGAACCAGATATTTATCTTATGGCATGCAGGGAACTTGGAGTGGAACCGGGACAGGCGTATGCGATCGAAGATTCCTATAATGGAATCCGTTCTGCGTATGCGGCAGGCATGCATCCAATCATGGTGCCGGATCTGATGCCGCCGACGGATGAGATGCGAAAAAAGAGCGTAAAGATCTGTGAAGATCTGTATGCGGCGCAGAAATTTATCGAAACAACGTTTTCTTTGTGAAAAATGTCGAAAAATCTGCAACAAGATATTGATTTGACTGGAAGATATATACTATAATAGTATTATTATGATTAAGATATGGGAAGGATGGTTATCTATGGAACACAAAGAGATAAACACAGAAGAGAAGAAGATCAGTTTTCTCCATTCTCTGAAAGGGACGATCAGCAACACGGTATCATTTGCTGTTGTGATTGATATTGTGATCATTATGCTGCTGGTTGTACCGGGATTTAGTTCGGCGGTCTCCGATCAGGCAAAGAGCAATATGCTGAATGTAGCCGAAGCGTATGCAGCGATGATGGACAATACGCTTTCACATACGGAGGTGACAGATGCCTTGTATGAGGAAATTCTTGGAGATGTCAGTCTGGAAGGTGTGGGATCGGCATATATTTATATGACGGACGAGGATGGCAATATCCTGTTTCATCCGCAGGCAGATAAAATAGGAACACAGGCAACGAGTTCGGTTATTCAGTCTGTTGTAAATGAGCTTGCATCCGGCAGCGTTCCGGCAAATGATGTGGAAGAATATGACTATAACGGAGAGAAAAAATATGCGGCGTATGCAATTATGGATAATCACTGGATTATGGCGATGACAGCGTCAGAAGATGAGATACTTTCCACATCTGATTCGCTCACCAGACGTGCGGTGATGGCAGCGGTGGTTCTTATCGTGATTTCTATGATCTGTGCGTATACGGTAGCACTAAAGATTGCGAAACCGCTAGAAAGAATGGCTGGAATCCTTGTGGATACATCCAGATTTCATTTCCGTCCGAATAGCAATATGGATAAATTATATCGCAGAAAGGATGAGATCGGGGCAATCAGCAGGGCAACACATGTTATGCGTAAAAATCTGCGTGGAATCGTAGGAAATATTGATGAAGCGTGTGAACAGTTACAGCAGAATACAGAGCAGTTAAAGGAAAGCAGCAGGGAGATTAATACGGTCTGCACAGACAATTCCGCAACGACAGAGGAATTGGCGGCAAGCATGGAGGAGACCTCTGCAACAACGGATAACATTAATGAGCAGATCGATCAGATGAAGAACGAGGCAATGGCAATCTCAGAACTTTCAAGGAATGGAGCAAACAGTTCCAGAGAAGTTATGCAGCGTGCAAATCATATGCAGGAGACAACGCAGCAGGCGACCGACCGTACAGAAGCAATGTACAACGAAGTGAAACAAAAGACCGATGAAGCAATTGAAGGATCGAAGTCGGTGGACAAGATCAATGAACTGACAGAATCCATCCGGGCAATTTCTTCACAGACCAGTCTGCTGGCACTGAATGCAAGCATTGAGGCGGCAAGGGCAGGAGAAGCCGGAAAAGGCTTTGCGGTCGTTGCCACAGAGATTGGAAATCTCGCAAATCAGACTTCCCAGACGGTGGAAGATATTGATGCGATCATAAAAGAAGTAAAGGCAGCAGTGGACAGCATGACAGACAGTCTGAATGCGTCTACGGATTTCCTGGAAAATAACGTACTGAATGATTACAAGACATTCCGTGAAATCGGAGAGCAGTATAGGGAAGATGCAGGCGTCTTTGAATCCGGAATGGGAAATGTAGAAAGCTCTGTTACCGAGCTGAATGAAAGGATTGAGACAGTAGCGACCGCAGTAGAAGGAATCGATGCAACGATCAATGAGGCTGCAAACGGCGTAAATGAGATGGCAGAGAAGGTTTCTGAAGTGGTATCTTACACGACAGCAAACGATGATCTGGTAAATAATAATATGGAGTATGTGGACAAGCTTCATAAGATTGTTAAGATGTTTACATTGAAATAGAAGAAGGCTTGGTGAAGCAGATAAAAAACAGCAGGTGCATTTCTTGCATGGGAATGCACCTGCTGTTTTTGCAATATGGATCAAAGTGTAAGGTCTACGTTAGAACCGATCATGGCATTTGTCAGTTCTGCCATGGTGGCAACAGCGGCAGGGCTTGAAGAGGTATTTGCGCCCGTGTCCGGGGACGTGGTACTCTTTAAGGGAATGTGGTTCTTTTCATAGCGAAGAGCGGCGCCTGCGTATTTCTGAAGTGAAGCGCATAAGTCACCTTTCGAAGAAAAAATACGTTTTAATTTGCTTGGTTTGGCACTGCCGAGTTTATCTTCGTCGATTTCCAATTTTCCTTTGGCATTGATCGTGATGCCGATGGACTCGAGGTCAGAAGCCTGATTCGAGATAAGATCCTTAATATGGTTCTTCTGATTTTTAATATCGCTGTAATTGGAAGAAGCGGAAGAATCCATAAAGTTGTTGTAGGCAGTCACAAAAGCAGTAATGCTGTTGTAGATATCACCGCCGTTTTCGTCCTCACTGTTGTCATAGTCCATGTCGGACAATGCTTCGGCAGCCTTTTTTAAAGCCGCGGAGTCAGCAAGCACCAGTGTATGGTTCGAAGAATTGCTGCGATAGCTGTCCGTGGAAGCTGCACTGCGGTTGGAAGAATAAAAATTCCTCAGATAATAAGAGGAAGAATGATTAGCATTGATAATAAGACTCATAAAATTCCCTCCCTGGAATTTGCGTAAAAAAATATACTTCTGATATCTATTTCGGCAGAAAGAAAAAATAAATTAGCAAAAAACGGTAAAGTCTGAAAAAAATTGGAATAAAAATGTGATATTTTTATGAAATGCTGTGTTTTTTCGGTTTAAAAACTTGATTTGAAGTGGGGATGCGTAATATAATAAAAAACGTGTGAAAGTTTTTGATTTAGTGATTTAGAAATAGCAGCTAAGAAAGGTTGAGATAGAATGAAAAAGAGACTCATAGCAGTAATGTTGGTAGCGGGAATGGTGACAGGTCTGGCATGCGGTTGCGGTGCAAAGGCTTCTGACCAGACGGCAGGGACTGAAACAGCGACAGAGGAAATGGCGGAAACCAAGGAAGTGCTTCCTTCCCATCAGGTGGGGGAAGTATTTACGGAGAATATCAATGGGACGGAAGTTTCGTTTTTGATGATGGATCTTGACCGGGCAGGTGTGGAGATGCCGGTTCCGTCTGCGCTGATCGATCCGACCAGATACCGCGGCGGTGTTGCGACAGAAGATGACTGGAACAACTATATTATCTGCGAACCGGAAGATGCGGAATATCAGTATTATGATGCATCTGGATATTTCCTCTATGTGGCAGGTTATGCGGTAGGTGAAGCGGGCTGTATCTACACCAATGAAGATGGAACCAGTAATATTACGGATTCTGTAACACTTGGTGATGCACAGTTAAAGTGGGGCGGCAGTAATGACGCATTTTCCCTGACGACAGAGCCGGTGATCACGCAGCATGACAATGGTACGCTTTCTGTCAGCTTTGATACACCATTGAATAAGACTGCTACGATAAACGGGGTTGCGCAGCAGCATACCTGGCAGGGAGAATATTATGCATTGCTGAATGGCAAACAGGAACTGAATCTCATTTTTGGAAATGCTTCGCTGGATGCGGCTACGGTAAAGGCAATCGGGGATTTTATGGTAGACAATATGCGTTTTAAAGAAAAAACAGCAGTAGCGGCGGAAAATGAGGAATATAAGACAGATCTTGTTGCAATGCACGCAAATGGAACAGATGTCACACTTTCTTATGTTGATGTAGATGGTATGACGTTTCTGAATGATAACCTGTATTTTACCTTTGATTACGGAAACAATCTGATGCAGGCAGAGGGACAGAGTCTGTACCGGAATGACCGGGCATTTATCTATGCGAAGACCGGGCTTTCCGGCATCAGCAAGGAAGCACTGGCAACGATCACCGATATGGCAAGCTGTTCCAGTATCCTCGGTCAGATGGGACTTTATAATTATACCGGTGACAATTTTGCGATGACGACGAAGGGAGATTATACCTATCTGACATTTGAAGGTGTATTTTCCGTGGACGGTATTGATTATCAGACCAGATTTAACATTATGACTAATTCTGTTTCCACGTATGTATTTGTGATCGGCTGTAAGCCGGATGGCGGAGATCTGGCAGAACTGCGCAATACGATCTCGGATAGCTGCTGTATCAAAAATCCGCAGTAGATAACAGGAAAGAAACATGAAAAGAAAAAACAAAGTACTAGCTGCGCTGTTTAGTGCGGCGGTACTGATCAATGTGGCATCGTGGTTTTTTAAATCGGCGGTGTCATGGTATCGGCGGTATATTTTTCCGCTATGGACGAATACTCTTGCCAGAGTGATGTCAGTATTTCCTTTTTCCGTAGGGGAAATACTGATTTACTGTGGCATTTTTGCTATTTTGTCTGCGGTGTTCCTTTTGGTAACGGCAGTGGTGTTCCGATCGGAAAAAATGAAAAAATTCCGCAGAAAATATGCAAGGTTTTTGCTCTGGGTGATCGCCTGGGTGGTGATGACGGAGACGCTCAACTGTTTTGTGCTCTATCATGCGCCCACAGTAGAGGAAGAGTATTATGATAACCGGACTTATGGAAAAGAAGAACTGTTTTTGGTCTACCGGGAAATTGTCACAAAAGCAAATGAACTGTCGCTTGTGATGCAGCGTGATGCGGAAGGAACGGTTATTTATACCGGAGATCTGTATGCGGCGTGTAAAGCTGCGATGAAACAGCTTGGAGGGGAATATCCATATCTTTCCGGCTATTATCCGAATCCGAAAAAGATCATAGCTTCTGATTTTATGAGTCAGCAGTATCTGTGTGGGATCTATTTTCCGTTTACGCTTGAGGCAAACTACAATACGACAATGTATGTTATGAATGATGCGGCTACGATCTGTCATGAATTTTCGCATCTGAAAGGAGTGATCCTTGAGGATGAGGCGAATTATTTCGGCTTTCTGGCGTGTATACAGTCGGATGATCCATTTCTTGCGTACAGCGGTTATTTAAGCGTGTTAAACTATGTGGCGGGAGAAGTCAAAAAAGTCGCATCCGAGGAGGAACGGAGGGAATTGCCGGGTGTCAATGAATGGGTAAGAAAGGATATTGTTTTTCTGACGGAAGAGGCTTGGGAACGTGTGGAGAAAAATGCAGTCGTATCCACAGAGACTGCGAATAAAACGACGGATAAGTTTTTACAGGGCAATTTAAAGGCAAATGGTGTGTCAGACGGTATGGTGAGCTACAGTCGGGTGGTGCGTCTATTGCTGGATTATTATAATGGAATTTTATGGGAAAGCGGGGAATAAAGATATGAATAATCAGTTGACGGAAAATGATATTAAAAAAATGGAAGAGGAAATTGAATACCGGAAGCTGGTCGTGCGCAAGGAAGCGATCGAGGCGGTAAAGGAAGCGAGAGCACAGGGTGACTTAAGCGAGAACTTTGAGTATTATGCGGCAAAAAAAGACAAAAACAAAAATGAGAGCCGCATCCGTTATCTGGAACGTATGATAAAGACGGCACAGATCGTATCGGATGATTCAGGCGAAGATGAGGTTGGTGTCAATAATATAGTGGAAATCTATTTTGAAGAAGACGATGAGGTGGAAAAGTTCAAGCTGACGACTACGGTGCGTGGAAATTCCCTGGAAGGACGGATCAGCATTGAGTCACCGATCGGAAAGGCAATCCTCGGACATAAGGTAGGTGACCGCGTCTATGTGAAAGTAAACGACAGTTTTGGCTACTATGTTGAGATACGGTCGGTTGAGAAAAACGGAGATGACGATAGTGATAAACTGCGAAGTTTTTAAAATGTAAAAAAGTTGATTTTTTGAAAAATAAATGTTGACATATGGGGAAACTTATAGTATATTAAACGAGTTGAGTTTTTTAGTTGCTGCCTTGGCTCAGTTGGTAGAGCGTCGCCTTGGTAAGGCGGAGGTCGGCGGTTCAAGTCCGCTAGGCAGCTTGAATGAAAGGGAAGCCCGCATGGATTATTAGAAAATGATCTTTGCGGGTTTTTGCGTACAGAGGCATTAGTTTGTTTTGCGATTAGAAAAAGAGCCGGAAAAATGTGTGTGATACATTTTTCCGGCTCTTTTTTGAAATACGATCATACTTCTTCGCTTCGCTGAAACAGATTTTCCATAGCAGCCCAGGACTGCATGTTCTGATATGCAGTGTAGCTGTCGCTACTGTCATCTTTCTGATCCTGTTCGGAAGCCGCGAGATTTGCGGTCGTGTCCAGGAAATTGTTTAAAAAGATATCAATAAATTTTAAATAATCATCGTAGGAAAACAGCTCTGAGAGTGTATCGGAAGCATCCGGCGTTTCACGTTCTGCCGCAAAGGTAAAAGCAGATTCTGCCTCGTCTGTGGGAAGAGCGTCATTTATGTCTGATGCAACAGTCACGGTTTCGTTCGGGAGAGTGACGCCGTTTTCCATATAGGAAGTAACTTTTACCACGTAATCCTGCGTTTCTTTAAATGGAGGGACACCACCGTATTTTGCAACATTGTTGCTTCCGGCATTGTAAGCGGCAAGAGCCAGCGTGGTATTGCCGTCGTATTTGGAGAGGAGCTGACTTAAATATTTCGCGCCGCCCATGATATTTTGTTTTGCATCGTAAGCATCGGTCACTCCGAGTTCGGCAGCAGTGGCAGGCATGAGCTGCATGATGCCCTGTGCGCCGCAGCGGGAAGTAGCTTTCGGATCAAAATTAGATTCCTGTTTTCCGACTGCTTTTAAGAGGGAAATTGGAACCTGATAAGTATCGGAAGCCTCTTTAAAGATGGACTCAAGTGTGGTCTCATTGCTCTGTGCGTCCAGGATGGAAGAAAATGAACCATCATTAGACTGAGCGGGATTGTTTAATACATTCAGATCCATCCGGTCTGAGGTTTTAGGAATGAAATTTATCTGCATGACATTTCTCCTTTGTGGTATCGTCTCTTTCGTTGTCGATAAAATCTATCACAGTTATTGCTATTTTAGCATAAATCGGGTATTTTGAAAATAGACAAAAAGAAAAACACCGGAAAAAACTTGACAAGTCATAGAAAAGACCATATAGTATTCCTGTAAAGTACCACTACAAAAAGGAGCAGAAAATGGATACGAATCAACTGACAGAAAAGCTGATGGAGTTCGGACTGACCAGACAGGAAGCAACAGTATATCTGGCACTGGTCGTATCTGGGACACAGACGGGCTATGAGGTGGCAAAGCAGACCGGAATCTCCAGGTCAAACGCATACAATGCGTTGGCGGGTCTGGTGGACAAAGGAGCTGCTTATACGGAAGAGGGAGCCGCGACCCGTTATACGGCAGTGGAGGCCTCGGAATTCTGCCAGAACAAGATCCGTGCGCTGACACAGATGAAAGAGCAATTGACTGCGCATATGCCGAAAGGAAAAATGGAGGCAGAAGGGTATCTTACGGTTTCTGGAGATGAGCACATCCGGGACAAGATTGCCAATATGCTGACTGCGGCAAAACAGCGGGTTTATCTGAAAGCAGAGCACGCGGTGCTTGGAACATTTTTACGGCAGTTAGAAGAAATGTGCGAGGCAGGGATTAAGGTCGTTATTCTGACGGATGACAGGACAGAGATGCCGCAAAGCGCACATGTCTACGAAACGCAGGTGAAAGAATATCAGGTCGGCGTGATCACCGATTCTACACATGTACTGACCGGCGAGGTCGGTCTGGGGAACGGCAGTAATTGCCTGTATACCGGACAGACAAATTTTGTTCAGATTTTTAAAGACTCATTAAAAAATGAAATAAAACTGATTGAATGGACGAAAGGAGAAAAATAAAGTGAAAAAACAGCCATTTGTAACTAAAGAAAAATTAAACGAGATTATAAAAGAATATCCGACACCATTTCATCTTTATGATGAAAAAGGAATCCGTGCCAATGCACAGGCGGTGAAGGAAGCATTTTCCTGGAACCCGGGATTCCGTGAGTATTTTGCGGTCAAGGCAACGCCGAATCCGTTTATTTTAAATATCTTAAAAGAGTATGGATGCGGCTGTGACTGCGCATCGCTCACCGAACTTATGCTGGCAGATGCACTGCATTTTAGCGGGGAGGAGATCATGTTTTCTTCCAATGATACACCAGCGGAGGAATTTGTATTTGCAGATAAGATCGGTGCGACGATCAATCTGGATGATTTTTCCCATATTGATTTTTTGGAAAAAGCGGTCGGACATATTCCGGAAACGATCAGCTGCCGTTTTAATCCGGGCGGAGTGTATGAGATCAGTAACGGGATCATGGATAATCCGGGTGACGCAAAATATGGATTTACCAAAGACCAGATCATCGAAGGCTACCGCATCTTAAAAGAAAAGGGAGCAAAGCGTTTCGGTATCCATGCGTTCCTTGTGAGCAATACGGTAACAAACGATTATTATCCGGCACTTGCACGCACCCTGTTTGAACTGGTGGTTGAGATCCGCGAAAAGACCGGATGCTCCATCAGCTTTATCAATCTCTCTGGCGGTGTCGGTGTTGCCTACAAACCGGATCAGACACCGAATGACATTCGTGTGATCGGAGAGGGTGTAAGAAAAGTATACGAGGAGATCTTAGTTCCGGCTGGAATGGGTGATGTTGCGATTTATACAGAAATGGGACGTTTTATGCTGGCACCGTATGGCTGTCTGGTGACAAAGGCGATTCATGAAAAGAACACATACAAGGACTATATCGGTGTGGATGCCTGCGCGGTAGATCTGATGCGTCCGGCGATTTACGGTGCGTATCATCATATCACGGTTATGGGCAAGGAAGAGGAAACGTGCGATCACAAATATGATGTAACAGGTTCTTTGTGTGAGAACTGTGATAAATTTGCAGTAGATCGTATGCTGCCGAAAGTGGATATCGGAGATCTTTTGGTGATACATGACGCAGGTGCGCATGGCTATTCTATGGGTTATAACTATAATGGAAAATTAAAACATGCAGAACTTCTGTTAAAAGAAGATGGCTCTACACAGCTCATCCGCCGTACAGAGACACCGGAGGATTACTTTAAAACGTTTGACTGCTTTGATATTTTAAAGGATATGAGAGATCCGGAAAGTATGTAATTTCTAAATTAAGAGGTAAAATCCGGCTTGACGGTGAGCATCGAAAGAAAATTTTCGAAGATCACGCCGTCACGGATCGGCACGTGGGCTTCATCAGACGCTTTTGTACAGGCAGCGATGAAGTCCGCTGCTGTTTTTACGCAGTCGGAGAGCGGAATTTCACCGAGCAGCTCTGCTGCTACGATGGATGCAAAAATATCTCCGGTTCCCGGACGGGAACTGCCGCTTACCGGAACGCGGCAAAGGTCGGAGGTGCCGGATGCGGCATCAAAAGTGAAATTGATGAAAAAGCCGGCATCCCGGATTCCGGTGATCACGATCTTGGAAGGACCGAGTGCGCTTAATTTTTTGCCGAGTGTGTTTAACAGTTCGGTGGAAAAGCCGTCTTCCGAAAAAGGAGTGTCGGTCAGAAAACAAGCTTCGGTCAGATTAGGTGTGATCAGATCTGCAGACTGGATAAAGTGCTGCATTGCGGAAATATAATCTTTTGGAAGTCCGCTGTAAATATGCCCGTGATCGCCAAATACCGGATCGATGATGATTCTGGTATCGGGATGAAGGGATTTTTCTTCTTGAATATAGGAAGAGATAAGCTTCATCTGGGCGGAGCTTCCGAGGTAACCGCAGTAAATACCATCAAAGTGCTGCTCTAACTTCTGCCATGCGGCGAGGTAGTCTGGAATGCAGGCGGTAAAATCGTGTTTATAAAAGAATGGATAGCCGGTATGGTTGGAAAACAGGGCGGTCGGCATCGGGCATGCCTGAACACGGCATGCACAGATGACAGGAAGTGCAACGCTAAGAGAACAACGTCCGATTCCTGCCATATCCTGGATGACAGCCAGTTTTTTTGGTGTTTGCTGATTCATAGGTGTAACTCTCTTTTCTGTGATTTGTGAAAAATATACTGTATTTATTGTAAGAAAAAAAACGGGATCTTACAAGGCGAAAATGCAAAAAAATTGCTTGCAATTATAAATAAGATATGGTAACATATCATTTGTTCGGGCTTATAGCCTGGTATCAATGCGCCGGTGTGTCGGAATTGGCAGACGAGGCAGACTCAAAATCTGTTGATCGCAAGGTCGTGCGGGTTCAAGTCCCGCCACCGGCAGAAAAGACTTGACAGATAGCACTTTGTATGTTATCTTGTTCATGTTGCTTGGAAAAAGTAGAGTATATCCACTCTCACCTTAGCACAAATGCGTGACTATGGTTTCTGTTTAAAGCGTGAAGAACGACTCGTTTGATTGTGGATAGACTGCCTATCCACATTTTTTTATGCATTATATATCATTTTTTGGAGGTGCACGGACATTAGCGAGTTAATGATCAACGAACAAATCAGAGATAAGGAAGTTCGTCTCATTGGGGAGAACGGAGAACAGCTTGGGATCATGTCAGCGAGAGATGCTTACAAGCTTGCTCAGGAAGCGGAACTGGATCTGGTAAAGATCGCTCCGACTGCGAAGCCGCCGGTATGCAAGATTATCGACTATGGAAAATACAGATATGAGTTGGCGCGCAAAGAGAAGGAAGCGAAAAAGAAACAGAAGACAGTCGAGCTTAAAGAGATTCGTTTATCACCAAATATTGAAGCAAATGATTTGAATACCAAAGTCAATGCAACAAAGAAATTTATTGCCAAAGGGAACAAGGTAAAGATTACTTTGCGCTTCCGTGGAAGGGAAATGGCTCATATGCAGAGCAGTAAACATATCCTGGACGACTTTGCCGAGCAATTAGCAGATGTGGCAGTCGTAGAGAAAGCACCTAAGGTAGAAGGAAGAAGCATCAGCATGGTGCTGACAGAAAAGAAATAACTTATTTTAAAGGAGGAACATAAAATGCCAAAAATGAAGACAAGCAGAGCAGCTGCAAAACGTTTCAAAGTTACAGGAACAGGAAAGTTAAAAAGAAATAAAGCTTACAAGAGACATATCTTAACGAAAAAGACTACAAAAACTAAGAGAAATCTTAGAAAACCGGCTATGACGGATGCAACTAACGTTAAGAACATGAAGAAGATTTTACCATATTTATAGGAATTAGTGAAGGAGGAATAAAACCATGGCAAGAGTCAAAGGCGGATTAGGCGCTAAGAAAAAACATAACAGAACATTAAAGTTAGCAAAAGGTTACAGAGGCGCTAGATCTAAACAGTATAGAGTAGCAAAGCAGTCTGTGATGAGAGCCCTTACAAGTTCTTATGCAGGTAGAAAAGAGAGAAAGAGACAGTTCAGACAGTTATGGATTGCACGTATTAACGCTGCAGCAAGACTGAACGGACTTTCTTACAGCAGATTCATGTATGGCTTAAAGCTGGCTGGCGTGGAAATGAATCGAAAAATGCTTGCTGAAATGGCAGTAAATGATGCAGAAGGATTTGCAACATTAGCAGAACTTGCAAAAACAAAAATTGCATAATTAAGATAATCAGAGTCCCCGTAGGTGTTGCTTACGGGGATTTTTTTACCTGACGGTATTCTCGCGGTGAAATGCCGTTGATGCGGTGAAACGTTT
>CAYMCM010000028.1:0-30275 GCA_964388945.1 uncultured Roseburia sp. | reverse complement strand
TGCTGTAACAGCAAACGATAAGGCTGCTGCTCAGGCTGCTCTGGTCGAAGCAATCGCTGAAATCAACAAGGCTGCTTCCAAGGGTGTATATCATAAAAACAATTCTTCCAGAAAGATTTCTCGTTTAACAAAAGCTGTTAACAAGATTGCTTAATCTGGGACGAACTTTTTTGGGAAAGCAATGCTGCTGCTTTCCGTATAAACCAAAAGAAACATCAGTACCGTCATACTGATGTTTCTTTTTTTTATTGTCACAGTGCCAAAATGGCACAAACTATTTCCCCGCTGTCATTCCGCTGTAACGGATCAAAAACGTCTCCACCGCAAGCTGATCTGTCATGCGCCCGGTCTTGGTATCCTCTTCCGCCCGCACACCGTCTTCCAGTGCCGCACGAAGCTCTTTCATAGAAAAGCTCTTTGCCTGCACCAGATTTCTCCGCACCGCAAACTCCGGTATCCCTATCTTAGATGCGATCGTCTTATTGTCAAATCCGAGCCGGCGCAGATCCTTAACCTGAAAAAGAATATGAAACTGCCGCGTGATCAGAAATAATATCCGCATCGGCGGTTCTTTTAACGCCAGCAGATCATAATACAAAGAAAGTGCCTTTTTCTGATTTTTTTCCGCAATGGCATTTACCATCTCAAAAATCTTATTAGTCGTCTGTCCCACGCAGACTGCTTCCACATCTTCTGCCTCGATCACATCTCTTCCCATGGTATAACAGATCAGTTTTTCCAGCTCTCTGTCAATGTTCTCCATATCCGTTCCGGTTCGGCTCAAAAAAAGCTGCATCACAGAACCTGTAATATTGCGATTTTCTTTTTTCAGTCTGCCAAGAATCCAGCGGATCAGGATCTCATCCGTCTGCTTTTTAAATTCCACGGCACTCCCTGTTTTCTGTGCCGCCTTATACATCTTAGACCGCTTGTCGATTTCTTCTTCCACAAAAACAATACAGGTGCTCTCCGGAAGCTCCGGAAGGTATGCCGCCAGTTCCTCACAGGAATTTTTAAAAAATCCGCTGTTCTCGATCAGTATCAGTCTTTGTTCCGCAAAGAACGGAAGGGTTTCCGCCAGATCAATGATCGCTTTGGGATTTGTATCTTTCCCTTCAAAACCGGAAAAATTCATCGTATCATCCGAAGCGACCAGTGCCTGCTTCAATTTCCGCTTATACTGGTGCTTTAAATACGCCTCTTCTCCATACAACAGATATACTCTTTTAAATTGTCCGCTTTTAATGTCTTCATCAATCGTTTTCATAAAATTCATTTTAGCACAGGATATGCTTTGACTTCAAGCGGGTTCGTATACTTTTGCACCATGATCCTGCCGCCTTCTCTTGTAATCCGTATCCGCCCTCCTTTCATCGTGTAATAAATGTCTGACGTATATATCTCCATACGCGCAACCGCTTCCCTTCCCGGATGCCCGTACCGGTTATTCTCCCCGCAGGACACCACGCAGATCTCAGGCGAAAGTTCCTTTAGGAACACTTCAGAATTGGAATAATTGGAACCATGATGCGCCGCCTTATAAAAAGATAGCTGCGGCAGATCCTTTTGTTCTGCCAGCCATTTTTCCTCAGAAGCGGAAATATCTCCGGTAAACAGCCCCCGAAATCCATTTGTTTCATAAAGCAGCACCATTGACCCGGCATTGGCATCTTCCACCGCATAATCTGCTGTCGGAAACATGCAGGTGATCCGGTCCGTCTGCGTGCACAGACTGTCTCCCTCCTTTAAAAAACAGATTTCGATCCCTCTTTCATCAATTTCCTTTTTTAATTTTTCAAA
Source organism: uncultured Roseburia sp. (assembly GCA_964388945.1). Classification (GTDB taxonomy): domain Bacteria; phylum Bacillota; class Clostridia; order Lachnospirales; family Lachnospiraceae; genus Roseburia_D. The sequence continues at coordinate 28,475 of CAYMCM010000028.1, read as the reverse complement.
TGCCGCATCCCGGTACACCCACTCCGAAAACACCACAGTTCCAACCGGATAATCCGCCTGCAGTATTTCCTCTATTCCGCTGATATGATCCGTGTCGGTATGACTGACAAACCAATAATCTATGTTCTTTACTCCCTTCGCCTTTAAAAACGGCAGAATGCGGTATGTTCCGACACCTGACACGCTGCTGCTTCCGCCATCTAAGAACATGGATACCCCGTCACTTGTACACAGATAAATGCCATCGCCCTGTCCGACATCCAGCACATCTATCTCCATCTGCTTTTTCTGCGGAAAAAGCAGGATTGCGATAAGTCCTGCCACACTGCCGAACATACACAGCCGTTTTCTGATATACACACCTGTTTTTATATTTTCCCGCTCCTTCCTTTGTTTCCCGACAGCAAAGATGAAAAACGCAAGCAGACTGTAATATGCGATCAGCCTGTTTTTTCCGGGACTCCCTGTGATCCACTGTGCAAACGGAAACGCCAAAAACAGACTGCATACCTTTTCATAAAATAGGAGCAGAAGATCCGGCAGCCACAGGATTACATGTGCAAGCGGAGGGAGAACTATTCCGATGATCCCGCCAGCCAGACCCAAGCCCAGCATCACTCCCATAAACGGAAGCAGGATCAGATTGATCCACACCGCATAAATCGGTATCTCATAATAGAAACTACATACCATTGGAAGTGTCATAAGCTGAATGCCCATACTGCTTAAAATCTTCTTTACCAGCGCTCTCTTTGGAGCAAATCCGTCCACCAGCGCATTTCCAACCACAACCACACCTGCAACCGCTCCAAATGAAAACAAAAAACCGGCATAAAAGATTAGAAACGGATTTTCCGCGAGCAGCAGCATACCTGCCGCCGCCAGTGCCGTCAGAGAATCATAGCTTCTTCCAAAGACATCTGCCGCTATCATCAGAAGAAACATGAAAAAAGCACGCTTTGCAGATACTTCAAATCCGCTCATATACGCAAAGCAAAACACCAGACTTCCCGCTAGAATTCCTGCGGCGAGGTAGGTTTTTCCGCGTTTTTTCAAAAAACGATAACAGCTAAGTCCGATTACGGACAAATGGAGTCCGGAAACGCAAAGCACATGGGACAGCCCTGATTTCTGATACATGGTCTTCACTTCTGCATCCAACTGTGATTTGTCTCCCAGTACCATACCTGTCATCACTCCGGCATTCTGCGGCGGCATTTCCTTTTCATAGACACTGCACAACCGTTCTGCAAGCGAAAAAAGCCCTTCCGCAAAATGGTCTGCTTTTCCATAAATGCCAAGCACCTGCGGCTCTTTTACTTTAAAATCAATTTTCTTTGATGCATAATAGGATTTTTCATCAAAATTCCCCTCATTGCGCGCTTCCGAAAACGGTGTAAGTACGCCTTTTACTACAATGGTTTTTCCGATCGGATATTGATCGGCATCGAAATATACTAAGATATGATTACAAGAATAATTTGTAGATTCAATTTGAAAAATACATTCTTTCAGATATAAAATCACCTGGTCATTTTTATTTTCTTTTCGATAAATTTTGCCCTGACAGACCACCGGCTGCTTCTCTTCGATATAAGACTGATAAGCTTCCACCTGCACGGACTGATAATCCGCTATTTTCGCACCCACCAGAAACATTCCAAAGAAAAGCACGCTCTGAACTGCCAGACGGTCAAATCGCCGTTTTCGGACAAATTCCACCAAAGCTATGCCAGATATCGTCACCGCGGCAAGCAGGAAGATCCACTCTCCCCTTAGCATAAAAGCCACTCCGAGCACAAATCCTGCCGCCGCCTGACACAAAGGTCGTTTATTCAGTTTCTGTTCCCTCCTCTTTCTCTCCGGTCAGATAATCTAAATTCCGATCATACAGCATGTCAAACGCAAAATCATCCCGATATTTTCCACGGGTATCCCCGTTCACTGCAATCTGCACCTTGCTGACCGATGAAAGCTCCGAAAGCGAATCCACGATCGAATAGATCACAACTGCCTCTTTGATCTCATAATTCTGATTTAAAAAACTCTCATCAAAATTTACATAGCAGACACCGTCCACCGTGGAAACACTCACAAGCTTTGTTCCCTGCGGGATTGCAGACTGTTTTCCCTCTTCCAGCGGTCCCTCCAGCAGTCGTTCCACTACCAGTTTTTCCATAGAAATGTTGCTGCTGTAATGTACTTTCTGTGTCTCACGTACCAGACCGTCTCCGGCCTTATTTGCAAAATAAAGCGTGACCGTTGCCTCCTGAAAGGAATTGATCTGCTCACCCGGATTTTCAACAAAGCTGTCGTTGGTCATAACCCCGACCACATTTCCGTTTTTATCTGTAAGCGGTGCCCCGTCAATATAGAAAGACACACAGGAAACACCTTTTAACTGTGTCATGGTACGGACAACCGCAGCCCTGCACAACACCTCTGTCATTGCATCCATACGCAGATAATTTCCATCAAACCCGATCGACAACTGTTCTTCCGACAGATCATATTCTGTCACAGCTACATCTGCCGGAATCGGCCGTTTTACATCCACTGCTCCGGAATCTTCCTGCAGTGCCGCAAGCAGTTCCTTTATCCGGGCTGCATTATCCCGCGCCTGCATTTCATAATTCCTGCTGACGATCTTAGTTCCGTCTTTATTGATATAATAGATCTGATAACCGTTCTCCTGCTCTGCATTTTCTCCTCTTCTGCTGCATGCGCAGAGCAAAAGAAAAAAGAGCAAAAACAATAATCCTGTCTTTTTCACATTTTCTCCCTCTATGCAATGTAATTTAACGGAAGTCTGACATTAAAAATCGTACCCTCACCCACGGTGCTGAACACCTTGATTGCTCCACGGTGCATCAGAATCGCATTTCGTGTGATTGCAAGCCCCAATCCTGTTCCGCCAATCTCTCTCGAATGAGATTTATCAACCCGATAGAAACGCTCATAAATATGTTCTAACGACTCTTCGGGAATTCCGATTCCGGAATCCGACACTTTCAGATAACAGAACTGATGATCCGCATTCAACGATACATGCACCCATCCATCCGGCTTATTGTATTTGATGCCGTTTTCGATAAGATTTGTGATCGCAAGTGTGATCTTGACCTCATCCACCTCCGCTGTCACCGGTCGGAAACTCTCAAGCACCAGATCCACATGCTGCTTTTCCGCGATCGGACGCAGTCGCTTTAAGATCTGCTCTAACAGTTCATTCATATTGACCGAAGATATATTAAGATCTGCCGCCGACTTATCCATTTTGACCAGAGAAAGCAGGTCGTTGATGATCTTTGTCTCTCGTTCAATCTCTCCGCCGATATCCTGCATAAATTCCTTATACAGTTCGATCGGCACATCCTCCTGTCCATTCAGCGAATCCGCAAGCACCTTCATCGATGTGAGCGGTGTTTTTAATTCATGTGAGACATTGGATACAAATTCCTGTCTGGAATCATCCAGCACCTTCATCCGCGCGGTCAGCTCATTAAATTTTGTTGAAATCTCCTGTGTTTCCGAAAAATCATCTACCTTAAGATCACTGCTGCCGTAACCGGTCTGAATCTCCTCGATCGATTTTGAGATTTTAAAGAACGGTCTGGTCAGACGTCCTGCCAGAAATACCGCAGCCGCCAATACCACCAGTGTACTGATCACCTGTATCGTCAATATGCTTGTCTTTAAATACTCCAGATTGGAGCGGATACTGTCCGTTGATACACTAACAAGCATTACACCGACCACATCCTTCGTCTCTGCATCCATTAGCGGAATCGTCATCTCGATATAGCGGTTCTCCGAATCATAGTTCGATATTTCCTTTCCACGAAAGCTCTGCATCACCTCTTCCGAAATGATTGTCTTATCCTGATCAAGACCATAAGTGTCCTTTACAATCCGAAACGTATCATCAATGAGGATAACCCTGCCGTCATAAATCGTGGAAATCTGTTCTAACTGTATATTGATTGCCTCTGAGGTACTGTCATGTAAATAATCATCCGCCACTACCCGGTTTGCCAGGATCTTCGCCTGACTCAAGATCTCAATATTCCGGTTGGAAACCGCTTTTTTTTCATATGCCTGAAGCATTCCTGCCCGAAGCAGAAGCCCGGGCAGAATGCCAAAAAGCAAAAACAGAATAATGAGCCTGAATTTCAGGCTCTTAAAAAATGTCACAAACTTTTTCTTTGTCATCTTCCGGTTCCTCTGCCATTATCCCTGATAATAATAGCCTACGCCCCATTTGGTATGCACATATTTCGGCTCGCTCGGATTCTTCTCGATCTTTTCACGCAGTCTCCGCACATGAACATCCACTGTGCGCACATCTCCCGGATACTCATAACCCCAGACGATATTAAGCAGATTTTCTCTGCTGTATACCTTGCCCGGATTCGTCACAAACAGTTCTAAAAGATCAAATTCCTTTGCCGTCAGATTGATCTCTTTTCCGAGGATAAAAAGCCGTCTGCTCTCTCCGTCCAGCTTCAGATCTCCGCTTTCTATGATCTTTGCTGCTTCTTCTTTTTCCCGCTTTCCGGATGTCCGCCGCATGATTGCCTTGATACGCGCCTTCACTTCCAGAATATTAAACGGTTTTGTGATATAATCATCCGCGCCATAATCCAACCCGAGGATCTTATCCATATCATCCCCTTTTGCGGTCAGCATCACGATCGGCACATCCGAAAAACCACGGATCTGCTGACATACCTCAAAACCGTCCATCTTTGGAAGCATGATGTCAAGCAGGATCATATCATACTGATTTTCTGTTGCTAACCTCAATGCTTCCTCTCCGTCGTAAGCGCATTCCACTTCCATGCCATCCTGTTCCAGACTGAACCGGATTCCCTTTACGATCAATTTTTCATCATCTACTACAAGAACTTTCTTCGCCATTTTTCCACCTCAGTTGACTGCGATACTGTCTTTAATTTTTGAAAAGACACCTTCTTTGATGCCTTCTATTTTCTTGATGTCCTCTATGGAAGAAAAACCTCCGTTTTTCTCCCTGTATGCAATGATACTGTCCGCTTTCGCCTCTCCGATCCCGGGCAGCGTCATAAGTTGTGTCTTTGTCGCAGTGTTGAGATTGACACGGTCATCCGCTGTATCCTGCTGCCGCGTGCCATCTTCCAGTACCTGCCCTTCCTGCAATTCTTCTTTCGTCAGAACAACGATCATCTGTCCATCCTGTATCTCTTCTGCCTGATTTACACTTTCATACGCCGCATTTTCCTGCATACCGCCCGCCGCGCTGACCGCTTCACAAATGCGGCTTCCAGCAGGGAGCACATAAACGCCCGGCATGACAACTGCACCGCACACATACACAGCGCAGTCTGCAGCTTCTTCTGCATCCGTTTCCTCTTCCTTAGATGCTTCTGTTTCCATATCCACGGATTCTTCCCACATCGCTTCCGTGGAAAGATATACTTTCTCTTTTTTCCCGCATCCGGCAGAAAACATCACAAGCAGGAATAAAACCGGCATAATGTTTTTGATTCGTATTCTACACGCTTTTGTCTGCATAAACATTACTCCTTCATAATCTTATTTTATGAAAGAGCTCCTCAATGTCTGACTATCCTATATTCTAACGAAATTTTGCCGTTATGACAAGTACATGTTTCTTAAATATTCCTAAACCGGTGCTCCGTTCCAGACCGCTGTCATCTTATTTTTCAACTCCCGTAAGAAATCTTCTGCATCCATCGTTCCCGGAATGGATATGGAATTTTGATATGCGCCGTAAATGCTCCGGCTCTTCTCATCTGTGGCCGCATCCGCTTTTACAGATACCTGACCGGTCTGTGTCTTCAGACTGTCCGCACACATGGTTGTAACATACAGTGCAAAATCCGAAGCTTTCTTTCCTTTTTCCGAAAACTCGTTGACCACGATCAGCTCTGTATAAGAACCACCGCGCAGAAAAATGGTATCATTCATAGCCGGCAGCTCTGCCACTTTATATTCCACCCCGTTAATCTCATTGATATCCCAGCAATCCACGATCGCAGAAAGTGTCGCACCTGAATTAAAATCATCTAAAACCTGTCTTCTTGTCATAGTTTCCGTATCCAGATCAACCTTTTCCGCAAGTTCCTGAAAATAGGAAAGTCCCTGTGTATAACGCGCTTCATCTGTCGTCACAAAAAGCGTTCCCATATCTTCTGCTGAAAAAGAAAAACTCTCTCCGACAAACGGAAAATCATAAAATTCATCCGCCACATCCCACTCGACCAGATTTCCGGCGATCAATCCCAGTTCATCATTCTGCGCCATCGTAAGAATCTGTTCGATGCTTGCCGGTGCTTCCGAAAAAACATCCGCCCGGTATACAAATACCGGTGTATGAAATGCAAGCGGATATGCATACATTGTTCCACGGCAAGAAGATGCAGTCACTGCATTTTCCGCAAACTCCGCCTCAAATGCATCTGCATCTTTATTTTCTGCCGCAAGACCATATAAATATGCTTTGCCAAGAGAATCATTCTGGATCATGTAAATATCCGGATATCCCGCCTCATCCATCGAACTCTGATAGATGCTCTCCACAAATCCTAGGCTGTCCTTTAAGACTACATCCACCGCAACGCCGGTGTTTTCATAATACTCTTTTGCGCAGTTTTTAAAATAATCCGTCATACTATCATCCGTATACCAGAATATCAGTTCTTTCTGTGCCTGCTCATAATCCGCTACTTCTGTTACTCCCTCCTTCTGCTGTATGGCAGATGATGATCCCTTTTGCACTGCAATCCCCGCCATACCAGCAAGAAAGAGAAGGAGCAGTGTTGCGGAAAGCAGTTTTTTATTCTGTTTTTCCATCTCACTTCTCTCTTCTCATCTGTAATTTCACTTTTATTTCATTTTCTCAAAAACGTTTTCTAATTTCTCCACCATCTCATCGACATGTTCTTTTTCGATCACAAGCGGCGGTACGATACGCAGCACATCACTGCCTGCCGTAATCAGGATCAAGCCTTCTTCAAGTGCTTTCGCAGATACCTGGCCAACCGGTTTTTCGCAGACCACTCCCTGCATCAGCCCCATTCCCCGGCGCGCCTTTAAAAAGTCATATTTTTCCACAAGTTCATCCAGGCGTTTTTCCAGATATGGTGCGATCTCCTTTACATGGTCAGTCAGATGTTCTTTTTCCATGAGTTCGAAGACCTTATCCACTGCCGCTCCGACAAACGGATTGCCGCCATAGGTTGTTCCGTGGTCTCCCGGTGCAAGTGATTTTTCTGCAACACGCTCTGTCATTAAAAATGCTCCCACTGGCACACCGCAGCCAAGCGCTTTCGCGCTGGTCATGATATCCGGCTTTACACCATAATGCTGCCATGCAAACATTTCGCCGCTTCGTGCCATTCCGCACTGGATCTCGTCTAAGATCAGAAGAATGTCGTGCTCATCGCAGAGTGCACGCACACCTTTTATAAATTCCTCTGTTGCCGGATAAATGCCACCCTCACCCTGTATCGTCTCAAAAAGGATCGCACAGGTGTTTTTATCAATCTGCGCTTTTACGCTTTCTAAATCGTTGAACGCTGCATATTTCACCCCGGACATCAGCGGTTCAAACGGCTCTCTGTAATGTGCGTTTCCGGTTACTGACAAAGCACCGATCGTCCTTCCGTGAAAAGAGTGCTCCATCGCAATGATCTCATGACCTGCATGACCGTATCTGGTATAAGCATATTTTTTTGCAGATTTGATTGCTCCTTCGATTGCTTCTGCACCGCTGTTCGTAAAAAACACCCGATCCATTCCGGATGCCTTCAAGGCACGTTCTGCCGCATGAATGATCGGCACATTGTAGTACAGGTTCGAGGTATGGGTCAGCTTGTCGATCTGTGCCTTTAAGGCATCATTATATTCTTTTTTGCCGTAACCAAACGCCTGCACCGCGATACCTGCCGCAAAATCCAAATACTTTTTTCCATCAGTATCGTAAAGATAGACGCCTTCTCCTCTGTCTAATACGATCTGATAACGATTGTAGGTATGTAACAGTTCTTTTTCCGCTTCGTCAATATATTCCTGTTTATTCATGATAGAATTTCGTCTCCTTATCTCCTAAAATAGCTGTTCCGATTCCTTTATTCGTAAAGATTTCAAGCAGCAGACAATGTGCGATCCGTCCATCCAAAATATGTACTCTGGAAACTCCATTCTCGATAGCATCGATACAGTTATTCAGCTTCGGCAGCATACCGCCGCCGATATAACCGTCCTCTATCAGCTTTCTTGCCTCTGCAACCGGAAGTTCTGAAATCAGCGTATCTTTGTTCTCCGGATCTTTGTATACACCTTCAATATCCGTAAGGAACGCCAGCTTTTCTGCCTCTACTGCCCTTGCGATCGCACATGCCGCATCATCTGCATTGATATTGTAAGTATTGTATTCATCATCCATACCGATCGGGCACACGATCGGAAGAAAATCTTTTTCTAAAAGATCATATAAGATTTTCGGATTTACTTCTTTTACGTCTCCGACAAAGCCGATGTCCTGACCGTTTGACAGCTTTTTATCCACCTTTAAGAGCCCGCCATCCTTACCGCTGATGCCAATCGCATTCACACCTAAGGATTCCACCATCTGAACGAGAGATTTGTTGACTTTTCCAAGTACCATCTCGGCGATCTCCATGGTTGCCGCATCGGTCTTTCTGAGTCCGTTTACAAATTCCGGCTCCATGCCGACCTTGCCGACCCATTTGCTGATCTCCTTACCGCCTCCGTGAACGATGATCGGTTTGAAGCCGACCAGTTTTAAGAGTGTCACATCCTGAATGACATTCTTTTTTAATTCTTCATCCACCATCGCGCTTCCGCCGTATTTTACTACGATGATCTTCCGGTTAAAACGCTGGATATATGGCAGTGCCTCAATCAAGACTTCTGCTTTTTCCAAAATTTCTTTCATATTCTTCTCTTCCACTTTTCCATCCTCCATTGCTATCGGTTCCCTTTATTTTCATCTTTTAAGAACGGTAATCCGCATTGATCTTTACATAATCATATGTCAGGTCACAGCCCCACGCAGTTGCTTTTGCATCTCCCATTTTTACATCCGCAGTTGCCGTTACTGCCTTTGCAGAGAGGATCTTTGTTGCTTCTTCTTCCGAATAATCCAGTGCCACACCGTTTTCAATCAGCTTGATCTTTCCATTCTCACTTTCAAAATACAAATCAACTTTGTCCGGATCAAATTCTGCACCGGAATAACCCATTGCGCAGAGTATTCTTCCCCAGTTTGCATCATGTCCGTAGATTGCCGCTTTGGTAAGACTTGATGTGATGACAGATTTGCTTAAAATCTTCGCCTGTTCTTTATCTTTCGCATGAATGACTTTGACCTCGAAAAGTGCCGTTGCCCCTTCTCCGTCTCCTGCCATTTCTTTTGCAAGTGTCGTATTGACAAAATTGAGTGCTTCGGTAAATTTCCGGTAATCCTCATTTTTCTCCGTGATCACTGTATTGCCTGCCTCTCCATTTGCAAGAAGCAGACAGGTATCATTGGTGGAAGTATCACCATCCACTGAGATCATATTGTAAGTATCTTTTACATCCTCGCTTAATGCTTCCTGCAGCAGCTCTTTTGTGATTGCCGCATCGGTCGTAACAAAGCTTAACATCGTGCACATATTCGGATGGATCATACCTGACCCCTTGCACATACCGCCGATCGTAACCGTTCTGCCGGACAGTTCAATCTCTACTGCCACTTCTTTTTCATGGGTATCTGTCGTCATGATTGCAAGCGAAGCCTGATGTCCTGCTTCTTTCGTATCCGCAAGTTCAGGAACCATCTCTGTCACACCTCTTTTGATACGATCTATTGGAAGCTGCATACCAATCACACCGGTAGAAGCAACCAATACGCCATCCGCCGGAATCTTTAAAAGCTCTGCCGCATGATCTGCCGTCGCCTTGCAGTAATCCATACCTTCCTGTCCGGTACAGGCATTCGCAATACCCGCATTTACCACAACTCCATGTACGCATGCACTGTCTGCTACCACTTTCTGATCCCATTTGACCGGAGCAGCTTTTACGATATTCGTCGTAAATGTCCCCGCCGCCTTACATGGTGTCTTAGAAAAAATAAGTGCCATGTCTTTTCTGTCTTTATATTTTATTCCAGCCGCCGTTGATGCTGCATAAAATCCTTTTGCTGCGGTTACTCCGCCACTGATCTGTTTCATATGATCGCTCCTTTATTTGTTGAAATTAGTAATATTTTCTTCGTTCAATGTAAAATCGTAATAATTCAAATCACTGCGGAATGTCCAACCCACGCTTTTCCAGAAATTGTTTCCTACTTCATTGTCCTTAAATGCGATCAAGCATACTTTGTTGATCTTTTCTGCTTTGAGCGCACGCATTGCAGCTACTGCCATCGTTTTTCCGATTCCATGCTTACGGTATTCCTCCGCAACACACACATGATAAAAACATCCTCTTCTGCCGTCATGTCCGCACAGAATCGAGCCGACGATCTTTCCGCCCGCTTCTGCCACGATACTTGTAGTCGGATTTCTTTTTATAAAACGTTCCACGCCGTCCCTCGAATCATCGATCGAGCGGATACCGAATCCTTTGATCGTCATCCAGAGCTTATGTACCTCTTCAAAATCACCGGCTGACATTTCCCGGATCTTAAACTGCGGTTCTTCCATTGTTAAACCTCTTCTTCTTTTTATTTTCCAATCTGTTCTTATGGGAACATTGGAACCAGATCAATTCCCTCTGCCTCGTCGAATCCAAACAGCAGGTTCATATTCTGTACTGCCTGTCCTGCTGCTCCCTTGACCAGATTATCAAGCGCGCCCATCATGACAACACGTCCGGTGCGCCCATCAACCTTGAAATTCACATCCACATAGTTACTGCCTTCCACCCATTTTGTCTCCGGGCAGACACCTTCCGGCAGAACACGGACAAATTTTTCTTTCTTATAATATTTATCATAAGCCGCACGAAGTTCTTCTTCCGTTGGCAGTGTTCCATCCGCTTTCGGAACTAAAGATGCATACTCGGTCGCCAGAATACCACGATTCATCGGTGCGAGATGCGGTGTAAACGTAACTGCGATCTCTTTCCCCGCCGCATAACCAAGCTGTTCTTCGATCTCCGGTGTGTGTCTGTGTGTCGCAACTCCGTATGCTTTCATATTCTCATTGACTTCACAGTACAGATTAGGCACCTTCGCACCTCTGCCTGCTCCGGAGGTTCCGCTCTTTGCATCAATGATCAGTGTGTTTGGATCGATCAGCCCTTCTTTTACCAGCGGATATGCCGTTAAGATCGAACAGGTCGTATAGCAGCCCGGATTTGCGACCAGTCTCGCATCTTTCACCTGATCCCGGTTGATCTCACACAGTCCGTAAACCGCTTCTTCGATGAACTGCGGGCTCTTATGCGTAAGCTTATACCATTTCTCGTAAATTGAAACATCCTTGATCCGGTAATCTGCACTCAAGTCAATGATCTTTACCTTATTTAATATCTCCTCGGTCAGGATGCCCGCCAGATACCCCTGTGGTGTCGCTGTAAAGATCACATCCACTTCATCTGCCAGCCTTTCGATATTATCATCCAGACATTTATCCTCAACCAGTCCAAACATATTCTGATAAACTTCCGCATATTTCTTATCAATATAACTTCTTGAACCATACCATTTTATTTCCACATCTCTATGTCTTAAAAGGATTCTTACCAGTTCGCCTCCTGCGTATCCGGTTGCTCCTATAATTCCGACGTTTACCATATCAAACTTCCTCCTGTCATTCTTTTCCTTCAAAACCATTCGTTTCTATTTTATCACAAAATCTTTTTTCTTCTACCCTGTTTCCGAGATTTTTGACTGGTTCTTTCGATATTGCATAATTATACATTCTTTTTTGGTTTTATGCAAGAGTTTTATGCATTTTTATTTATATTACTTGTATATTTTTTCGCTTGCTTTTTTGCAGATTATGGGGTATATTATTCCTAACGGTATGAAAAACCAATGAAAGGATGAATAAAAATGAAAGAAAAAGTTGTTTTAGCCTATTCAGGCGGATTGGATACCACGGCTATCATTCCGTGGTTAAAAGAAAATTATGATTATGACGTTATCTGCTGCTGTGTAGACTGCGGTCAGGGCGAAGAACTGGACGGACTGGAAGAAAGAGCTAAATTATCCGGTGCCTCCAAATTATATATTGAAGATATCGTAGATGAATTCTGTGATGACTACATCGTTCCATGTGTACAGGCTGATGCCGTATACGAAAACAAATATCTGCTCGGCACTTCAATGGCGCGTCCGGGCATTGCAAAAAAATTAGTTGAGATCGCACGAAAAGAAGGTGCTGTTGCGATCTGCCACGGTGCTACCGGAAAAGGAAATGATCAGATCCGTTTCGAGCTTGCGATCAAAGCACTTGCTCCGGACATCAAGATCATTGCTCCGTGGAGAAATGACAAATGGAATATGCAGTCCCGTGAAGACGAGATCGCATACTGCAAGGCACATGGCATCGATCTTCCATTCTCTGCAGACTCCAGCTACAGCCGTGACCGTAACCTGTGGCACATCAGCCATGAAGGTCTTGAACTCGAAGATCCGTCGTTAGAGCCGAATTACGATCATCTTCTGGTACTCGGTGTTTCTCCTGAAAAAGCTCCGGAAGAAGGCGAATATGTGACCATGACTTTTGAAGCCGGCGTTCCGACCTCTGTCAATGGCAAAAAAATGAAAGTTTCCGATATCATCCGTGAATTAAACGCCCTCGGCGGCAAACACGGCATCGGCATCATCGACATCGTGGAAAACCGTGTTGTCGGCATGAAATCACGCGGTGTTTATGAAACTCCTGGCGGAACCATCCTGATGGAAGCACACAGACAGCTTGAAGAACTTGTTCTCGACCGCGACACCATGAATGCCAAAAAGGATATGGGCAATAAGATGTCTCAGATCGTTTATGAAGGAAAATGGTTCACCCCGCTGCGCGAGGCTGTTCAGGCATTTGTAGAATCCACACAGAAATATGTGACTGGTGAAGTTAAATTCAAGCTTTACAAGGGAAATATCATCAAAGCCGGAACCACTTCTCCATACTCCTTATACAGTGAATCCCTTGCCAGCTTCACGACCGGAGATCTGTATGACCACCATGACGCAGAAGGCTTTATCACATTATTTGGACTTCCGTTAAAAGTTCGCGCCATGAAGATGTTAGAACTCGAAAACGAGAAAAAGAAATAAGCGCTTATTACTAAAAAACAGGAAAGTACTTTTTAACATAAATGTACTTTCCTGTTTTTTATTTTTTCACTAAACTATGTATGATTTACACTCTGCATAAATGATTTTAGTATGCGTTCTGGAAACTATAACAATCCTGATCGATCATATTTCCATTTGCATCATATACTCGGAACAAAGTCCAATAATATCCATACTGTGGCTGCCATACCGTCCAAAATGCATTTCCGGATACTTTCTGCTGACCAGAGGCATAAATCCATGGATTTGCATCTCCAGATGCTAATTTCGTGCAGTCCAGTACTAATAATTCATAAGAGTATGAATTATCCGGATTATCGTAAGATTCCACACCAATCAAGTATCCGCCACCATCATATGGCATCTGGCATTTACCTTTGATATTGGAATGATAAGAAATGCTTGTAGCCTGTGTAGCACTTTGGGAGTTGTCTTCTGTGGATCTCACTTCACCCTGAATAACATAATCACCATTTTTTGCTGGTTTCCAGTTTAACCACTCATTATTTGCTGTCCAGTCCTGTGCAATCCCCCAGACACCTGCTGCGGTATCATAATATAACCAACGATATTCTTTTGATGTCGTAATATTTGTTGTCATACCAATCGTGCAACCATTGTTGTCCAAATTGTAGATGTAAAGATCCGCCACCGGTGCTGCTGTACCTTCACCAACAGTAATTGCATACTTGGAAAAATCTGCTGACGCCATTCCATCATAGCCCTTACTCGTATTCCATATATAAGAGGTATTTCCCTCTAAATCCACCATCTGAATATTGGAAAATGTCCATATACCCGGTGCTGCATCATCTGGAATTCTCATTTTGATCGTCCATGTACCAGTTGTTTTATCATATGTAGACGAATTACCATTTTGGGCATCATAATCACTAGATTTCGTCTGAAACAGCTTCGGTTTTCCATCTGTTTTCCAATAATCCCAATATAAATGTATACGCTTTACATTTGCTGTTTTTAATGTAATTGTAATATCCGTCCCCTGCTGCGCAACATTTGTACTCATAGCCATCGTACTTAAATCAACAATGCCGTTTCCATTTGATGTTCCAACAAGTGCCTCATCATCTGTCACCATGCCAGCAGCCTCATCTGCTGCTGCATCTTCTGCGTCTGCTGTTTCATTCGTATTTTCCACAGATGTCTCCACACTTGTTTCTGCTGCATACACTGTGGTCGCCGTTGCTAACATCATAGTGGATGCTAACATCATGCATAATAATCTCTTTTTCATAATTCTCTCCTTTTCAATTATTAAATCTGTATTCTGGATACATTTACCAACTAATATGGTAATGTTTTATAACCTGCTTGTCAACCATCTATTCTTGCCTTGCTATATTATTGCAAAACATAATTTGCAGGTTTATCTGCTCTCCTTTCCCCTTTATTAACTGCGCATTTTTCGCAGTCTGAATATAATACCCCCCTTCTTCCGGAAAAGTTTCAAAACATCTTTTATTTTTTATTTATTTTTCAATCTGCCTTAAAACATCCGAAATACTCGCTACACTCTCCGGAATCTCTTCTTCACGAAGACTGCCGTAACCAATCAAAAGTGTCGGCCATCCATCCTCTTCTTTTTTCCCGATATAATTCCCCGAAAGTCCATACAGACGGATGCCGTGAGCTTTTCCCAGCTCGATCAGCTCTTGTTCTGATGCTTTTGTCTCAATCTCTACTAAAAAATGCAGTCCGGCATTGTCCCCGTAAATCTTATGCACCCATGTCTGTTTTTTTAATTCCTGACTCATCCTGTCATGTTTTGCCTTATAGATCCCACGCATCCGGTTTAAATGCCGTTCAAAATATCCTTCCCGCATAAAACGCGCCAGCACTTCCTGCTGGATTTTTGCAACCGTTGACGCATAAAATCCACAGTTTTCATAATACTTTTTTAAAAGACGCTTTGGCAGCACCATATAGCTGATACGAAGTGCCGGTGCAATACTTTTCGAAAAAGTTCCAAGATAGATCACGCTTCCGGTCTTATCATTTCCCTGCAGGGACGGAATAGGTTTTCCCTTATAACGGAATTCACTATCGTGATCATCTTCTATAATATAACGTTCCGGATGCCCTGCCGCCCATCCAAGCAGCTCCATCCGGCGTTTTAGCGGCATCACGATGCCGAACGGATACTGGTGGGACGGCATTGTATACACGATATCCGGTTCTTCTTTTTCCACCTCCGCAACAGAGATCCCATCTTTGTCCATCGGCACACCGGTTACGGTATACTGCATATTGCAAAACGTCCGGTATGCCTGCAGATAAGTCGGTTCTTCCATGACTACTTTTTTGCCTGACCCTAAGATCTGTGCCAGCAAAAGCAAAAGATACTCATTTCCGGCACCGATCACAACCTGCCCCGGTTCACAGTTTACACCTCTTGCCTGATGCAGATACCGGCTCACCTCCCGGCGCAATGCCTCCTCACCGGACGGGTTTCCTGCCTGAAACACCCCCTCTTCTTCCAAAAGGATGTTCTTATTGATCTTTCTCCACGCATTATAGGGAAAATACTTTAAATCCACCATGTAAGGCGAAAAATCATACCTGTATTCTTTCTTTTCCTCCACTGCGATAGGTTCAAACTCGTCACTGCTTCCCGCTTTATAAATATCCATAATATCACATACATAATACCCACTGCACGGCCGCGTCTCCACATAGCCTTCTGACACAAGCTGCTCATACGCAAGCTCTACCGTACTGCGGCTCACAGCGAGATTTCCTGCTAACAAACGAGTAGACGGTAATTTTTCCCCCTGGGAGATCTTACCGTCTGCTATCTCGTTTCTTATGTATTCATAAATTTGTTCATACAGTGCCATCTTCCCATCGGTCTTTAATTCTATCATTATCTCTATCATGGGAACACCTGTCTGTTTTTTTATGCTTTTTCTTTGTGAATGGCTGCCACCACTTCTTCTTTCATATCAAGTGCTTTGTCCTTGATCTTACGGTTAGCGGAAACAGAAGTTATGACATTGGCAAGACATTTGGATGCCACATCATACTGTTTAAAATGAAATGCCATACATGCAAGGAGATAATCCACTGTACTCTGATCCATACCGCACATCGGAAACATCTCTGTCGCAACTGCTTTCATAAATCCGTCATATGCCTGTTTATAAAAAGCTTCTTCCTCCTGCGCACATGCAGCTTTTTTTTCCTTGTTTTCCGGCGTATCCTCTGTCAGTGACTCTTTCTGCGCACGCAGCAGCCAGGAAATCACCAGACAGTTGTACGCTTTCTCACTGGTCTTTCCTTTTTTCGCAATCGCAGTAAACAAGGAAAGCTTATGCATCGCAACTGCAGTATCATAATCATATGGTGCTGTCTCGCTTTCTTCCTTAACCGGCTCTGCCTTGTAATTCGCACAGATTTTTTCTTTGACCAGTTTTACCTGTCCTGCCGGAAGATGCTCAAAGTAATTGTTGAGTGCTGTGTATCCGCAGGACGGACAGGAAGTTACATTATATTTTAAGGTATCAATATACTGAAAGCGCGGACGAAGGTCACTATCCGGCTCCTGACGTTTTACACGTCCGTTCTTTACCATTTTACGCTTGAACACTTTATCGCAGACCGTACAGCGCACTGCTTTTGCAAGCAGAAAAGATTCCTCTGTCGGTGTATCCGCTTCCTTCGCTGCTCCTGTACCTGCCTGCGCTTTCTTCTCCTCATCCGCAAAGAGATCCATCTCTTCATCTGTCTTTAATCCAAATTTTTCCAAACCAGAAAATAAATTCATCTTATCGTTCCTCCAAATCTTTATTTTGTCTGCGACGGCAGTTTATATGAACTCTTCAAGGAAACGATACGGTTAAATACCAGTGCGTCTTCTTTGGAATCCTTTGCATCCACACAGAAATATCCCTGGCGAACAAACTGAAAACTGTCATAAGCCTCTGCCTCTGCTAAAGCCGGCTCCACATAGCAATCTTTTAAGATGGTAAGGGAGTTCGGGTTCAGGTTTAAGCTTCCGTCCTCATTATACACCCCAAGTTCTTCGTCAACAATATTTTCATATAAACGAATCTCAGCTTTTTTCGCATAAGGTGCCGGAACCCAGTGAATCGTTCCTTTTACCTTTCTGCCATCCGGACTGTTGCCGCCCTTTGATGCCGGATCATAGGTACAGTGGATCTCAACCACTTTTCCGTTTTCATCTTTTTTATAATCTACACATTTTACGAAATATGCCTGCATCAGACGTACTTCGTTGCCCGGAAACATACGAAAATACTTTTTCGGCGGCTCTTCCATGAAATCTTCTCTGTCGATATACAATTCACGGCAAAACGGAACTGTGTGCGTTCCAAGCTCTTCATTTTCCATGTTGTTGACTACCGTCAGTTCTTCAACCTGTCCTTCCGGATAATTATCAATAATGACCTTGATCGGATCAAGGACTGCCATCATACGGGCACGTTTCAATTTCAGATCCTCACGGATACAATACTCAAGCATTGCATAGTCCGTCACGGAATTTGCCTTCGAAATACCGCAGAGTTCTACGAACTGTCGGATGGACTCCGGTGTAAATCCTCTTCTGCGCAGTGCCGCAATGGAAACCAGACGCGGATCATCCCATCCGTCCACAATTCCGTCCTCAACCAGTTTTTTGATGTAACGCTTTCCGGTAACTACATTTTTTAAATACAGCTTTGCAAACTCGATCTGTTTTGGTGGATTCTCAAATTCCAGTTCCCGAACGACCCAGTCATAAAGCGGTCTGTGATCCTCAAATTCCAGTGTACAGATAGAATGTGTGATCCCTTCAATAGCATCTTCGATCGGATGTGCGAAATCATACATTGGATAAATGCACCATTTGTCTCCGGTTCTGTGATGCGTCATATGTGCGACACGATAGATGACCGGGTCACGCATATTGATATTCGGAGAGGACATATCGATCCGTGCACGAAGCACCTTTGTTCCATCTTCAAATATGCCGTTCTTCATATCCTCAAACAGCGCAAGATTTTCTTCCACGCTTCTGCCCACAGACGGATCTTCTTTACCCGGTTCTGTCAGTGTTCCACGATACGCACGAATCTCCTCCGCATTCAGATCTGAAACATACGCTTTTCCTTTTTTGATCAGTTTGACCGCACACTCATACATCTGTTCAAAATAATCGGATGCAAAAAACAGCCTGTCCTCCCAATCCGCACCAAGCCACTTGATATCCTCTTTGATGGCTTCTACAAATTCGTTCTTTTCCTTCGTTGGATTGGTATCATCAAAACGCATGTTAAATTTTCCGCCATATTCCTGTGCAAGTCCGTAATTCAAAAGAATAGACTTCGCATGTCCGATATGAAGGTAACCATTTGGTTCCGGCGGGAATCTAGTATGAACGGTCGCACAATGACCCTCTTCTAAATCTTTATCAATAATCTGCTCAATGAAATTTCTGGAAACTACTTCGTTTTCCATTGCATCTTCCTCCTGCTAAACTTACTCTATCACAATATTTTTATTATAAGGAAAATATTTTTGAAAAGCAACTGATAACTGCTAAAATCTTCTAATTATTTTCCGCAAAATAAGCATCTATACCGTCCGCGATTCCGGAGACGATCTTTGCCTGATAATCCGCAGTCGCCATCAGGGCATCCTCCGACGGATTGGTCATATATCCCATCTCAACGATCGTCACCGGAACCTGACACCAGTTGATTCCGCTCATAGAATCCGTTTCCCATACATATTCCCTTTTGCATCCGGTTGATGCCACCAATTCGTCCAATACATGGGAAGAAAGGCTTTTGCTCTTTGTATACAGTGATGCATTATACGGATTGGATGACGTCTGACAGATCGTCATTGCTCCATTTGCATCGGAATTTTCAGAGCCATTCGCATGAATCCGTATAAAAGCATCCGCTCCTGCATCATTCGCCACTGCTGCACGTTCACTGTTGCTGATATTCACATCATTTGTTGTGCGCACCATGATGACACGGTATCTGCGCATCTCCAGTTCTGCCTGAAGTTTCAGTGCAACCTCCAGATTCAGTTCATATTCTGTTTTTTCAGTGGAGACTCCGGTTGTTCCGCCTGCAACTTTTGCCTTCATCTCCGATGCACCGGGACCGACCGGTTCTTTTTCATTATTTCCCTTTGCCTGATGTCCCGCATCGATCACGACCAATTTTCCTGCCGTACTCTGTTTTGTTCCGTCTGCATCCTGACTCTCCGGCTGCTGTACCATTGCTTCTGTTGCGGCAGTATCCTGCATCTGTATTTCCGTACTTTCCATCTCTTCTGTCGTATTTTCTTCCTCAGTATCTACTGTCTCCATCTGTTCTTCCGTTGTTTCTGGTTCTGCCTCCATCATATGTTCTGTTTCCCGTATCGCATACTCTGTCTGTTCTGTTTCTCCTGTCATCCCAGTCGTCTGCTCTGTCTTTTGTCCGCAGCCCGCACACCAGATAAGCATTCCAGCAAACAGCAGTGCGAGTCCTGTCTGTTTTATTTTCATAATCTGTCCTCTCTTTTTCCTATTTATTTCTTTTCCATTTTAGCAGTCCAGTCATTATCTGTAAACAAGCACCGTTAAAAAACAAAAGTTCAAAAGTTTACTTCATACAGCAAAGGCAGCTTCCTATCGGAAGCCGCCCTTCATATCTTGATCCTCTATGCTCAATTTTAAACTCTGTGCACATGCTGATGTGTAAACAGATGATCCTGACAATATTCATAATTTCCTTCACATTTAGAGCAGAAACGGAACTCCAGATTCGGATCATCCAATTCTGTTCTGCCGCAAACCGCGCATTTGTGCTTGGAAATCTTTGCACCGCGTCTGGTCTCTCCTGTACTCGCCCGATATGCCTTGCGCCGATGCATCTCGTGCGGCGTGTAACGCTGTAAGTTTCTGGTTGACAGATAAAAGATCAGGAAATTCAAAAGTGACAGCAAAATCGTCACCAACATGATGATCGTCACCCACCATGCCATTGCGGCACCAAATACCGCATGAATACTGGAAAAGGTACGGATCAGATCATAACCGATAAATACAAGATATACCCATGCCATCCACTTCATCTTGATCGGGATGATAAAATAAAGCATCACCTGCATATCCGGATACATCGTTGCAAACGCCAGAAAAATGGACATATTGATATAAGTCGTACTGATGATACCGCCCATAAGACGGCTCGCCATATAAGCAGATGCCTGTCCAAAGATCAGGTAGATCACGCCATACATAAGCAGACTTCCCACTACCGTAAGCAAAATGCCTCCGAAAATATAAAGATTGAACCGGAATGTTCCCCATGTATTTTCCAATACTCTTCCAAGTTGAAAATAAAACAGCATCATAATGATCAAAAAAAACAGATTGCTGTCCGTCGGCTGAAAGATCCATGTGAAGATACGCCAAATCTGTCCGTGCAGTACATAATACGGCTGCATGTTCAGATACCCCAAAAGCGTCGGACTTAGGTACTGCAGAAAAAATCCGATACAATATGCTCCGATCAGATATACGATCAGGTTCGGGATCGCATATCTGCCAAATTTCCGCTCCAGTTTATTCACAAAATTCATTTTCCTCACTCCATTTTTCTTGATTAAGAAAGCAGTTGCCGCCCCTGCAGCAACTGCCAGCCTTTTTTTCATTATATGGTTCGGGAAAACTTTTGTCAACGAATGCTCTGTTTCTTCATAAAAACTTTATAATTCACTGTCATCCATGATCTCATACTCCAATCTGCTTCCCTGCATCCGCATGACCGCCGGAATTTCCTGTTCTGTCATGGCATCTTCCGCTGTCATCTGAGGCTGCGTTCTGCGCATATTTCCATCCTGCGGCATAGTCTGCGGGCGCCCCATGTTTCCGTCCTGCGGCATGGTCTGCGGGCGTCCCATGTTTCCGTCCTGCGGCATAGTCTGCGGGCGTCCCATATTTCCATCCTGCGGCATGGTCTGCGGGCGTCCCATGTTTCCATCCTGCGGCATAGTCTGCGGGCGCCCCATGTTTCCGTCCTGCGGCATGGTCTGCGGGCGCCCCATGTTCCCTCCGGCAGGCTGTGGTTCTGTTCCTCCGTTCCACGGCATATTGTATACAGGAACACAGAGTTCATCTCCCACCTGCAGATTATAAATATTGACATAAGGGTTTGCGTACATCAATGCTGAAACACTGACACCATGCATTTTTCCTATTTTATACAAGGTGTCCCCCTCTTTTACTACATGAATGATCCCGGTACAATTTCCTGTCATATACCGGTTATGCAACATATTTGCTTCCTGATCCATGATCATTTCTCCTGACTGCTTTCCCTTTATCTTATTCTGCTTTGGTTATTTTGTTCCCTTATCCATGGAAAATCCGAGAAAATGTAAACTATTTCTAAAATTAATTTTTCTTCGTTGTTTTTTGTATTTTCCTGTCGTATAATGTACTTTGTTCAATTTGCAGTAACGCATATATAATATGAAATAACAGGTGATATTTATTATGGAAAACAATAACTTGCACAAACTTGGTATAGACATCGGTTCTACTACTGTAAAGGTTGCAGTCTTAAATGAAAAAGACGAACTTTTATTTTCAGATTACGAAAGACATTTCGCAAATATCCGTGAGACGTTGCGATCACTGGTGGAAAAAATGCAGCAGAAGCTCGGCAATATCGCGCTCTCTCCAATGATCACCGGTTCCGGCGGACTTACCCTGGCAAAACACCTCGGTATTCCGTTTGTTCAGGAAGTCATCTCCGTTTCCACTGCCCTGCAGCATTATGCTCCGCAGACGGACGTTGCCATCGAGCTTGGCGGTGAAGATGCCAAGATCATTTATTTTGAAGGCGGCAACGTGGAACAGCGTATGAATGGGATCTGTGCCGGCGGTACTGGTTCTTTTATTGACCAGATGGCTTCTCTTTTACAGACCAATGCCCCTGGTTTAAATGAATATGCCAAAAATTACAAAGCAATCTATCCGATTGCTGCCCGCTGCGGCGTATTTGCCAAGACCGATATCCAGCCGCTCATCAATGAAGGTGCGACCAGAGAAGATCTCTCTGCCTCCATCTTTCAGGCGGTGGTCAACCAGACCATCAGCGGTCTTGCCTGCGGTAAGCCGATTCGCGGACACGTTGCTTTTCTCGGCGGTCCGCTCCACTTTTTATCCGAATTAAAAGCCACATTCATCCGCACTTTGAAGCTGGATGACGAACATGCGATCACACCGGAAAATTCCCATCTTTTCGCAGCGATCGGATCTGCGCTTAATTATAAGGAAGAAGTACAAACGACCACGGACGAACTGCTTGAAAAGCTCTCCTGCGATATCCATATGGAATTTGAAGTGGAACGCATGGAGCCGTTGTTTTTGGATCAGGCAGAATATGATGACTTTTTAACACGCCACGGCAACAACCATGTCACGACCGGCGATATTGCTTCTTATAAGGGTGACTGCTACCTCGGCATTGATGCTGGCTCCACAACGACCAAGGTCGCTCTGGTCGGTGAAGACGGCTCCCTGCTTTATTCTTTTTACAGCAACAACAACGGCAGTCCGCTCGCAACCTGTATCCGCTCGATCAAGGAGATCTACCGTCTTCTGCCGAAAGAAGCGCATATTGTTCACTCCTGCTCCACCGGTTACGGCGAAGCACTGATCAAAGCCGCATTGATGTTAGATGAAGGTGAGGTTGAGACCGTTTCGCATTACTATGCGGCTGCTTTTTTTGATCCAAATGTCGACTGCATCCTTGACATCGGCGGTCAGGATATGAAATGCATCAAGATCAAAAATCAGACCGTAGACAGTGTACAGTTAAACGAGGCATGCTCTTCTGGCTGTGGTTCCTTTATCGAAACTTTCGCGAAATCCTTAAACTTTTCGGTACAGGATTTTGCAAAAGAAGCACTGTTTGCGAAAAATCCGATCGATCTCGGAACACGCTGTACCGTATTTATGAACTCAAAGGTAAAACAGGCACAGAAGGAAGGGGCTTCCGTTGCGGATATTTCTGCCGGACTCGCCTATTCCGTCATAAAAAATGCACTGTTTAAGGTTATCAAGCTTTCCGATCCGGGCGAACTCGGAAAGAACATTGTTGTACAGGGCGGTACGTTTTATAATGATGCCGTTTTACGCAGTTTCGAGAAAATCTCCGGCTGTAAAGCGACCAGACCGGACATTGCCGGTATCATGGGAGCGTTCGGCGCGGCATTGATCGCCAGAGAACGCCACACCAAAGACTATACTACATCCATGCTCGGTATTGATGATATCAACAAGCTGACCTTCGACACCAAACTGACACGCTGTCAGGGATGTACGAACCACTGTCTTCTGACCATCAATCTGTTTTCCGGCAACCGCCGTTACATTACCGGAAACCGCTGTGAACGCGGACTTGGCAAGACAAAAAGCAGCGAAAACATCCCGAATCTGTTTGAATACAAAAACAAACGGCTCTTCGACTATGAACCGCTCTCTGATACCGAGGCAGTACGTGGAACTATCGGTATTCCGAGAGTATTGAATATGTATGAAAATTACCCGTTCTGGGCAGTATTTTTCAAAGCCCTGAAATTTAAAACGGTACTCTCTCCGCAGTCCACACGTGCCATTTATGAACTCGGTATCGAATCCATTCCGAGTGAATCCGAATGTTATCCGGCAAAACTGGCACACGGACATGTTTCCTGGCTCATTCACCAGGGCATCGACTGCATTTTTTATCCGTGTATTCCATACGAACGGAATGAATTTCCGGATTCGAACAACCACTATAACTGTCCGATCGTTACTTCCTATGCGGAAAACATCAAAAACAACGTGGATGAGATTACTTCCGGACAGGTACGTTTCTTAAATCCGTTCATGTCCTTTACAAATAAAAAGGTACTCTCCAAGCGACTGGAGGAAATCTTCAAAAAGGAATTTGACATTCCGGCATCCGAAACCCGTGCCGCTGTTGACGCTGCCTGGCAGGAACTTGCAAACACCAGGGAAGATATGAAGAGAAAGGGTGAGGAAGTCATCGACTACTTAAAGAATACCGGAAAACGCGGTATTGTCTTAGCCGGTCGTCCTTACCATACAGACCCGGAGATCAACCACGGTATTCCGGAACTGATCAACTCCTACGGACTTGCTGTCCTGACGGAAGATTCTGTTGCGCATCTGGCAAAAGTAGAGCGTCCGCTCATCGTTATGGATCAGTGGATGTATCATTCAAGACTCTACGCCGCTGCCAACTATGTAAAAACAACGGACAATCTGGATCTGATCCAGCTCAATTCCTTTGGCTGTGGTCTGGATGCCGTAACTACGGACTGTGTAAGCGATATTCTGACAAAATCAGGTAAGATCTACACCTGCTTAAAGATTGATGAAGTCAACAACCTCGGTGCTGCACGCATCCGTGTACGCTCCCTGCTTGCTGCGATCCGTGTACGCGAAATGCGTGATACGGATAAAAACCGTAAAGTCGTTCCGGCAAACTACAAGCGCACCGTCTTCACAAAGGAAATGCGCAAAGATTATACGATCCTCTGCCCACAGATGTCGCCGATCCATTTTGAGCTCTTACAACCTGCATTCCGCACTGCCGGTTATAATCTGGTCGTACTTGACAACGATAACCGGACTGCAGTCAACGCAGGACTGAAATTTGTAAATAACGATGCCTGCTATCCGTCCCTGATGGTTGTCGGACAGATCATGGATGCAGTCATGTCCGGTAAATATGACATGACAAAGACTGCTGTTTTGATCTCCCAGACAGGAGGCGGATGCCGTGCCAGCAACTATATCGGATTTATCCGGCGTGCACTCGAAAAAGCCGGATATCCAGACATTCCGGTCATCTCGATCAATTTGAGCGGATTGGAAAAGAATCCAGGCTTTAAGTTCACCCCGGCACTGATCCAGCATGGACTTTACGCACTCGAATTTGGAGACATCTTTATGCGCTGTCTGTACCGTACCAGACCATACGAAGCGGTAAAAGGCTCCGCAAATGCCATGCATGAAAAATGGAAGAAAGAGGTCATCCGCTTTATCACACAGGATAAGATTCTGTCGCATCGAAAATACAAGCAGATGTGCCGTGATATTATCCGCGATTTTGATAATCTTCCGATGCTCGATATCAAAAAACCGCGTGTCGGTGTTGTCGGTGAGATCCTTGTAAAATTCCTTCCTGCCGCCAACAATTATCTGGTCGATCTTTTGGAAGCAGAAGGCGCCGAGGCGGTTGTACCGGATCTGACAGACTTTTTACTCTACTGCTTCTACAACCAGAATTTCAAGGCTGAAAATCTGGGCATGAGCCGTAAATCGCAGTTTACGTCCAACATGGGTATCAAGTTCTTTGAATGGTTAAGAAGTGCCGCCAGAGATGAATTTGAAAAGAGCAGGCACTTTGATGCACCTGCTCACATTGAGACACTTGCAAAATATGCGGATGAGATTGTTTCTCACGGAAACCAGACCGGTGAAGGCTGGTTTTTGACCGGTGAAATGTTAGAGTTGATCCACACCGGAACCAACAACATCGTATGTACGCAGCCATTTGCCTGCCTGCCGAACCACATCGTCGGTAAAGGCGTTATCAAAAAACTGCGTCATGAATACCCGCTTTCGAACATCGTTGCGATCGACTACGATCCGGGTGCCAGCGAGGTAAACCAGCTCAACCGCATCAAACTGATGCTCTCCACTGCAAATAAAAACCTTTCAAAAGAAGCATAAATTTGCTGAGGTTCACCAGTTTATAAGAATTTAATAATTGCGGAATCCCTTATTTTTCCAGTGATTCCGAGATTTTGTTAGCACTCTTTTTTAAAGAGTGCTAATTTTCTATTGACTTTTTTGTATTCGAGTTATAATATTTTACTTGTAGATTTTAACTATATCTTTTGTATACGAGACGGTTTTCCGTCATCCGATAATGATTTTATAAAGGAGTGTTGTATTTATGAGTAACAAACATGGAAGTCTTTCAATCGACAGTGATAACCTTTTCCCTATTATCAAGAAATGGCTCTATTCTGACCACGATATTTTCTACCGTGAGCTTATCAGTAACGGCTGTGATGCCATTACCAAATTAAAAAAGCTCGAAATGATGGGCGAATATGAGCTTCCAAAGGATTACAGACCAAAGATCGATGTCATTGTCGATCCTGACGCAAAGACTTTAAAATTTATTGATAACGGTCTTGGTATGACCGCAGACGAAGTTGAAGAATACATCTGCCAGATTGCATTCTCCGGTGCTACTGATTTCATTGAGAAATACAAGGATAAAGCAAATGACGATCAGATCATCGGTCATTTTGGTCTCGGATTCTATTCTGCTTTCATGGTGGCAGACGAAGTTTCCATCGACACCTTATCCTATAAAGAAGGTGCAGCACCGGTTCATTGGACCTGTGACGGCGGTTCTGACTACGACATCACAGACGGAAACAAAGACACCGTCGGCACCGAGATCACTCTTTTCTTAAACGACGACTGTCTGGAATTTGCCAATGAGTACCGTGCAAGAGAGATCATTGAAAAATACTGTTCTTTCATGCCGACCGAAATTTATCTGACCAAGGCAAATGCTGAGCCGGAATATGAAACCATTGATCCGGCAGACAAGCTGGATACCGATACTGTCATTGAAACTGTGATCGAAGAAGCAAAGACCGAGGAAAAAGAAAATGAGAACGGTGAAAAGGAAATTGTTGAGATTTCTCCGCGTACCGAAAAATTAAAGATCCAAAAACGCCCGGTTCCGCTCAATGACACAAATCCTCTGTGGGCAAAGAATCCGAAAGACTGCACCGATGAAGAATACAAGGCATTCTACCGCAAAGTATTTATGGATTACAAGGAACCGCTGTTCTGGATTCACTTAAATATGGATTATCCGTTCAACTTAAAAGGTATCCTGTATTTCCCGAAGATCAATACCGAATACGACTCGATCGAGGGAACCATCAAATTGTACAACAATCAGGTATTCATCGCAGACAATATCAAAGAAGTCATTCCGGAATTTTTGATGCTCTTAAAAGGTGTCATTGACTGCCCGGATCTTCCGCTCAACGTTTCCAGAAGTGCCCTGCAGAACGATGGCTTTGTAAAGAAGATCTCTGACTATATTACCAAGAAAGTTGCTGATAAGCTGACTGGTATGTGCAAGACGGATAAAGAGTCCTACGAGAAATACTGGGATGACATCAGCCCGTTCATCAAGTTTGGCTGCTTAAAGGATGAAAAATTCTGTGACAAGATGAATGATTCGATCCTCTTTAAGAATCTGGATCACAAATATCTGACCCTTCCTGAATTATTAAAAGAGGAAGAAGAAAAGAAAGCAGATGCTTCCGAGCAGTCCGCAGATTCTTCCGAAGAAAAAGATGAGCGCAGCGTAATCTACTATGTAACCGATGAATCTCAGCAGGGACAGTACATCAAACTCTTCAAAGAGCAGAATATGGACGCTGTCATTTTAAATCATAACATCGATACTTCTTTCATCTCCCAGCTGGAGCGCAGAAATGAGCATTATAAATTTATGCGTATCGATGCTGATGTTACTGAATCCTTAAAAGAAGATATTTCAGAAGAAGATTTAAAAGCTGCTACCGACACGCTTACGGAAATCTTCCACAAGGCATTAAACAACGACAAATTGAACATTAAGGTTGAGAAACTCAAAAATACTGACATTTCCTCCATCCTCACACTCTCCGAAGAGGGAAGACGTATGCAGGATATGATGAAAATGTATGCAGCCGGAGGTATGGGCGGTATGGACGCTTCCATGTTTGCCGCAGATGCGACACTGACCTTAAACACCGGAAATGATCTTGTAACATACATTTTAGAGCACAAAGATTCTGAACATGTTCCGATGTTCTGTGAACAACTCTATGATCTTGCTGTTTTGAGCAACCATCCTCTCTCACCGGATGAAATGGCAAAATTTGTTGCCCGGAGCAATCAGATCATGATGCTTTTGGCAAAATAATTTGCACCACGGCACTTCGCACAACTCAAAACTTGATACAGATATAATAAAAAAGTGTCTTCGACACTCTCAGCTCCCCTAGCCCCTCATTCATGAGGGGA
>CAYMCM010000027.1:0-31567 GCA_964388945.1 uncultured Roseburia sp. | reverse complement strand
CAGCTCTTGTCGTTGCTGGTGATGGCAATGGTCACGTGGGCGCGGGCTTAGGTAAGGCTACCGAAATCCCGGAAGCTATCCGTAAAGGAAAAGAAGACGCAATTAAGAAACTTATTACCGTGAAATTAGATGAAAATAACAGTATTACTCATGACATCATGGGTAAACACACCGGTGCTTCCGTATTATTAAAGAGAGCTCCGGAAGGTACCGGTATCATCGCTGGTGGTCCTGCACGTAACGTTTGTGAGTTAGCAGGCATCAAGAACATCCGTACCAAATCTTTAGGATCAAACAATAAACAGAACGTAGTTTTAGCTACCATCGATGCTTTAGCTCAGTTGAAGTCCCCGGAAGAAGTAGCGAAACTTCGCGGTAAATCCGTAGAAGAAGTAGTGGGTTAAGGAGGAACTTAAAATGGCAGAGAAAATGTTAAAAGTAACACTTGTTAGATCAACAATCGGTGCTGTTCCAAAGAACAAAAAGACTATTGAAGCTCTTGGCTTAAAGAAAGTCAATAAATCGGTTGAATTACCGGATAACGCTGCTACACAGGGTATGCTTCGTATGGTTGCACCTTACGTAAAAGTAGAAGAAGTTTAAGAATCAGATAAGGAGGGACCAAAATGGACTTATCCAATTTAAGACCTGCAGAAGGTTCAGTTCAGAGTGATAATTTCAGAAGAGGCCGTGGACACGGTTCAGGAAATGGAAAAACAGCTGGTAAGGGACATAAGGGACAGAAAGCTCGTTCCGGAGCTCCGAGACCGGGATTTGAAGGTGGACAGATGCCTTTATACAGAAGATTGCCAAAGAGAGGTTTCACTTGCAGAAACTCCAAGACAATCGTTGGTATCAATATGTCTGCACTTGAAGTATTTGACAATGATGCAGTTGTCACAGTAGAAACACTGATCGAAAAAGGCATCGTTAAGAATCCGAGAGACGGCGTTAAGATCCTCGGCGGCGGCGAACTTACCAAAAAACTCACCGTACAGGTAAATGCTTTCAGCGAAAGCGCAAAAGAAAAGATTGAGGCACTTGGTGGAAAAGCAGAGGTGATCTAATGTTCGAGACAGTCAGAAATGCATTTAAAATTAAAGATATTAGACATAGAATCATTTTTACATTTTTAATGCTGATTGTCATTAGAATCGGATCCCAGTTACCTATTCCGGGTGTAGATCAAAATGTGTTTGCACAGTGGTTTTCAAATCAGAACAGTGACGCATTTAGTTTTTTTGATGCTGTGACCGGTGGTTCATTTTTGCAGATGTCGGTATTTGCGCTGAACATTACACCGTACATCACATCCTCCATCATCATGCAGCTGCTCACGATTGCAATTCCGAAATTAGAGGAAATGCAGCGTGACGGCGAAGATGGTCGGAAGAAGATCGTTGAGATAACTCGTTATCTTACAATTGCACTTGCACTGATTGAATCCATTGCCATGGCAGTCGGATTTGGAAAGAACGGTTATTTGACAGCGTTTAATGCAATGAATGTATTTATGGTAATTGTCACTTTGACTGCAGGTTCGGCTGTACTGATGTGGATTGGCGAGCGGATTACGGAGAAAGGTGTTGGAAATGGTATCTCTATCGTACTTACCATCAACATCATTTCACGTATTCCGAGCGACTTTGCCTCATTGTTCGAGCAGTTCGTGTCAGGAAAGACAGTTGCCAAAGGAGTTCTGGCAGTTGTAATCATACTGGCGGTTATCTTGCTTACAGTTGTATTCGTAGTTCTTCTCCAGGGAGCTGAGAGAAGAATTCCGGTACAGTACTCCAAGAAGATTCAGGGAAGAAGACAGGTCGGCGGTCAGTCGACTCACATTCCGCTCAAGGTAAATACCGGAGGCGTTATCCCGGTTATCTTCGCACAGTCCCTGATGCAGTTCCCGGTTGTTATCGCATCCCTTTTAGGAAAAGGAAACGGAACCGGAATCGGCAGCAAGATCTTAAAGGGATTGTCCCAGTCAAACTGGTGTGACCGGAATGAACCGATCTACAGCATTGGACTGGTTGTATATATTGTTTTAATCATTGCGTTTGCATACTTCTATACGTCGATTACATTCAATCCACTGGAAGTTGCAAATAATATGAAGAAAGCCGGTGGTTTTATTCCGGGCATCCGTCCAGGAAAGCCAACCAGTGATTATTTAACAAAAATCTTGAATTACATCATTTTTATAGGTGCTGCGGGACTGACGGTCGTTGCGGTACTGCCGATCTTCTTCAGCGGTATCTTTAATGCGAACGTATCCTTCGGTGGAACCTCCATCATCATCATTGTTGGTGTCGTGATCGAAACGATCAAACAGATCGAATCACAGATGCTGGTTCGTTACTATAAAGGATTTTTGAATGACTAATGTGTGCCCGTTCGGATGCGGCATATGCCGTATCCAGATGTGGTACACTAAAGTTGTTTTTAGAGAAAAACAGGTTTATTGTGAAAATGAGGAGGCTCTTCATATATGAAGATAATTATGTTAGGCGCACCAGGTGCCGGAAAAGGAACACAGGCGAAACAGATAGCAGACAGATATGAGATTCCGCATATTTCAACCGGAGATATTTTCCGTGCGAATATCAAAAATAATACGGAACTCGGACAGAAGGCAAAAGAGTACATGGATCAGGGACTCTTAGTACCGGATGAACTGACCTGCGATCTGGTTATGGACAGAATTAAACAGGACGACTGCAAAAATGGCTTTATCCTTGACGGATTTCCAAGAACGATTCCGCAGGCAGAAGCACTCGATGCAGCGCTTGATAAAATAAATGAAAAGATGGATTATGCCATCAATGTAGATGTTCCGGATGAGAACATCGTAAATCGTATGGGAGGCAGAAGATGCTGCTTAAACTGCGGTGCTACATACCATGTGGTTACGATTCCGACAAAAGTAGAGGGCATCTGTGACCGGTGTGGAAATCCGGTTGTTTTAAGAGATGACGATAAGCCGGAAACAGTACAGAAGCGTCTGGGCGTGTACCATGATCAGACACAGCCGCTCATCGATTATTATGAGAAAGAGAATATTTTAAAGACCGTGGATGGTACAAAGTCCATGGAAGCTGTATTTAATGACATTACAGCAATTTTGGGAGCATAACATATGTCAGTAAGGGTAAAATCTGCCGATGAGATCGCACTGATGCGTGTAGCCGGTAAAATTCTCGCAAAAGTACATCAGGATCTTGGTCATGCACTAAGACCAGGGATGTCCACAAAGGAAATTGACCATCTCGGAGAGGAAATGATACGAAGTTACGGATGCATTCCTTCCTTTTTAAATTATGAAGGATACCCGGCTTCAGTGTGCGTTTCCGTAAATGACGAGGTGGTACATGGGATTCCAAGAGAGGATCATCTGATACAGGAGGGCGATATTGTGAGTCTGGATATTGGACTGATCTACAAAGGATACCATTCAGATGCGGCACGTACACACGGTGTGGGAGAGATCAGCGAAGAAGCGGCTCTCTTAATAGAAAGAACCAGACAGAGCTTTTTTGCTGGGATGAAGTTTGCGAAAGATGGAAATCACCTGAATGATATATCGGGAGCGATTGGTGATTATGCAGAAAGTTTCGGCTACGGCGTGGTATATGAGCTGGTCGGACACGGCATTGGAACCCATATGCATGAGGAACCGGAAATACCGAATTTCCGGACACGAAAAAAGGGACTGAAATTAAAGTCAGGAATGACCTTTGCCATAGAGCCGATGATCAATGCCGGAGAGCCGGAGGTCGCATGGATGGATGATGAGTGGACGGTCGTTACCGAAGATGGTTCCCTGTCTGCACATTATGAAAATACGATCGTCATCACAGATGGAAAACCGGAGATCTTGACGCTGACCGAAGAGGAAGCGGCTGCCGGTATCTGGGTGAACGAGTGATGACGGAGGAAAGCCATGACAGTCAGATTCGCGAAAGTAAAAGCCGGTCATGATAAAGATCATGTTTATCTGGTGGTCGGGGAAGACGAAAAAGCGGTTTTCCTTGTAAATGGAACTACAAAAAAAATGCAGAATCCGAAAAAAAAGTCCCTAAAACATATTCAGATTATCAAAAATCTACCGAAAAGTATAACAGGGCATTTTTTGGATGAGGCTGACTGGTCGGATGAGACCGTTAAATGTGCATTGAACGAATATGCAGCTTCTATATATAAATAGAAGAATCAGCAATATAACCGAAAAGAAGTAATCAGGAGGATTTTTTGAAAATGTCAAAAGCAGATGTAATCGAAGTAGAAGGAACCGTTATTGAAAAGTTACCGAATGCGATGTTCCAGGTAGAACTGGAAAATGGTCATCAGGTACTTGCACATATCAGCGGAAAGCTGCGTATGAATTTCATCCGTATTCTGCCGGGTGATAAAGTAACTATTGAAATGTCCCCATATGATCTGACCAAGGGAAGAATCATTTGGAGAGATAAATAAATCAAAAAAAAAGCGTTGGAAAATGTCTTGCTTTTTTGTGGGACGTATGCTAAAATGCTAATTGACGCTTTTTAGAAAGCCTGGGAATCCCGTGGAAACGGGGAGGACAGGGCATTTATAGAAAGGAGGACTTTGCTGTGAAGGTAAGATCATCAGTTAAACCGATTTGCGAAAAATGCAAAGTTATCAAGAGAAAGGGAAGCATCAGAATTATCTGTGAGAACCCGAAGCATAAACAGAGACAGGGTTAATTTCCGTCTGTTTAGCAAAATCATTATGTGCGGCTGTCAGTGAAAGTATTCACTGATTCATAATAAAATTGGAAACACGCGGTGCGTGTTCCCTCTTTTCTGTTGCCCTTTGATACCGAGAGGACGGCAGAGTTTGTTATATTTATCAATTACGAAGGATGGGCAGGTGTATGCACACATTTCAGGCCGGGAAACCGGAGCTGCATGGGTTTGCCAGATTCCTTAAAACAACTAAGAAATCTTTATGGAGGTGTAAACA
Source organism: uncultured Roseburia sp. (assembly GCA_964388945.1). Classification (GTDB taxonomy): domain Bacteria; phylum Bacillota; class Clostridia; order Lachnospirales; family Lachnospiraceae; genus Roseburia_D. Next base: position 26,584 of record CAYMCM010000027.1, on the reverse strand, counting down.
CACATGGCTCGTATCGCAGGTGTAGATTTACCAAGAGAAAAACGTGTTGAGATCGGTCTGACTTATATCTACGGAATCGGCAGAGTAAGTTCTAACCGTATCCTTGCTGAGGCAAAAGTAGATCCGAATACTCGTTGTAAGGATTTGACAGACGATGAAGTAAAGAGAATCAGTGCTGTCATCGATGAATCCCAGACAGTTGAAGGTGATTTAAGAAGAGAAATCGCTCTTAATATTAAGAGATTACAGGAAATCGGATGCTATCGTGGTATCCGTCACAGAAAAGGACTTCCGGTTCGTGGTCAGAAGACAAAGACCAATGCAAGAACCAGAAAAGGTCCGAAGAGAACCGTTGCAAACAAGAAAAAGTAAAGCACTTAGCAAAAGCAGGCTGAACAGAGCAGCTTGAGATTAGTGCGGACTTTGTTACTGTGACTTAGCTTTGACGAGCGGAAAGCGAAGGCAGAGTGTTAGTCGAGTGTAATTTCCTTGTATAATTTTAGAAAAGAAAGTAGGTTAGTTTAGATATGGCTAATAAAGTTACAAAAAAAGTGACAAAAAAGCGTGTAAAGAAAAACGTTGAACACGGACAGGCACATATTCAGTCATCTTTTAACAATACGATCGTAACGATCACAGATGCTGAAGGAAACGCTTTATCATGGGCAAGTGCTGGTGGTCTCGGATTTAGAGGTTCAAAGAAATCTACTCCATATGCTGCACAGATGGCGGCTGAAACAGCTACAAAGGCAGCTTTAATTCATGGTTTAAAAACAGTTGACGTTATGGTTAAAGGACCAGGTTCAGGTAGAGAAGCAGCAATCCGTGCGCTTCAGGCCTGTGGACTCGAAGTTGTTTCCATCAGAGACGTGACTCCGGTACCTCACAATGGATGTCGTCCACCAAAACGCAGAAGAGTCTAATTAGGAGGTATGATTTAAGATGGCAGTTAATAAAGTTCCTGTTCTGAAAAGATGCAGATCTCTTGGTTTAGAGCCAAGTTATTTAGGATATGATAAGAAATCCAATAGAGAATTAAAGAGAGCAAACAAGAAGATGTCTGAGTACGCACTTCAGCTCAGAGAAAAACAGAAAGCAAAATTCATTTATGGTGTGTTGGAAAAACCTTTCCACAACTATTATGAAAAAGCTGATATGATGAAGGGAATGACAGGTACAAACCTGATGACGATCTTAGAGAGCAGACTGGATAACGTAATCTTCCGTCTGGGCTTCGCAAGAACAAGAAGAGAAGCAAGACAGATCGTAGACCACAAGTTTGTGACTGTAAATGGAAAGAAAGTAAACATTCCTTCTTACTTAGTAAAAGCTGGCGATGTGATCGAAATCGATGAGAAACACAAAAACAGCCAGAGAATGAAAGACGTTGTAGAAGTTGCCGGCGGCAGATTGGTACCGGAATGGCTTGACGTTGATACTGAAAAATTACAGGGAACTGTGAAGGAATTACCTTCCAGAGAAATGATCGATGTACCGGTAGACGAAATGCTGATTGTCGAGTTATATTCAAAATAATAGCGCAGGATAATAGCATCAATTTTATATTGATGCTATTGTATGCATTGACACGATATTTGTATGGATACCCGAAAAGAAGGAGGGACTTTAAGCGTGTTTGATTTTGAAAAACCTAAGATTGAAATTGCGGAAATTTCAGAAGACAAAAGATACGGCAGATTTGTCGTAGAACCTTTGGAAAGAGGTTACGGCACAACGCTTGGTAATTCTCTTAGAAGAATTATGCTTTCTTCATTACCAGGTGCAGCAGTAAGTCAGGTAAAAATCGATGGTGTTTTACATGAATTCAGTTCCATTCCGGGCGTAAAGGAAGACGTAACTGAAATCATCATGAATATCAAGAACCTTGCGATCAAGAATGACAGCGCGACCAATGAGCCGAAAGCTGCTTATATCGAATTCGAAGGCGAAGGCGTTGTAACAGCCGGTGATATTCAGGTTGATCAGGATATTGAAATTTTGAATCCGGATCTGGTCATTGCACACTTAAATGGTGGCGCAGATTCCAAGTTATATATGGAACTTACCATCACAAAGGGCAGAGGCTATGTAAATGCGGAGAAAAATAAAAACGGTGATCTGCCGATCGGTGTGATCGCAGTTGACTCGATTTACACACCGGTAGAGCGTGTAAATCTCACAATAGAAAATACCCGTGTTGGTCAGATTACAGATTATGACAAACTGACACTGGATGTATTTACCAATGGCACACTGGCTCCGGATGAAGCAGTCAGTCTTGCAGCTAAAGTATTGAGCGAGCATTTGAGTCTCTTCATCAATCTGTCAGAAGTTGCACAGCAGACAGATGTTATGGTAGAGAAGGAAGACAATGCGCAGGCGAAGGTTCTTGAAATGAACATTGATGAACTCGAATTGTCCGTTCGTTCTTACAACTGTTTGAAGAGAGCCGGTATCAATACGGTTGAGGAACTTACCAACCGCACACCGGAAGACATGATGAAAGTCCGTAATCTGGGACGCAAGTCATTGGAAGAAGTTTTAGCGAAGTTGAAAGAGCTTGGTCTTCAGTTAAATCAGGGAGACGAATAAGGCATACGCAGTAAGTCCGATAGGCATGCAGGTGTCAGCTCATGCGTGGGTGAACAAATTAATAAATTGCATTCGGTAAGTAAGACCAAAGAGCGTGGCCGGATGTTCCACAATGGAGGATTATAAAAATGGCAAAGTATAGAAAATTAGGAAGAACATCAGATCAGAGAAAAGCATTGATCAGAGGTCAGGTAACAGCATTATTATACAATGGTAAGATCGTTACCACAGAAGCAAAGGCAAAAGAAATCCGTAAAGTAGCGGAAGGACTTATCGCACTTGCTGTAAAAGAAAAAGACAACTTTGAAGAAGTAACTGTAAAAGCTAAAGTTGCTCGCAAAGATAAAGATGGCAAGAGAGTCAAAGAAGTTGTAGACGGAAAGAAAGTTACCGTATATGACGAAGTTGAAAAGACGATCAAGAAAGATAAACCGTCTCGTCTTCATGCAAGAAGAGAAATGTTAAAGGTTCTCTATCCGGTAAAAGAAGTTCCGGCTGAAACTGCTGGAAAGAAGAAGAACACAAAGCAGGTTGATTTACCGGCAAAATTATTTGATGAAATCGCTCCGAAATACGCAGATCGTAACGGTGGTTACACCAGAATCGTTAAGATCGGTCAGCGTAAAGGTGACGGTGCATTAGAAGTTCTGCTTGAGTTAGTATAATTGATAAAATAACAAATAAAAGAAGGACATTTTCAAAAGACTTTAAAAGCCATTTGAAGATGTCCTTTTTTAATATAGACGGGGAAAATAAGCTGAGAAGCGGCATCTGACGAGCGCATTAGCGGGCGGCAGAGCCTTTGTCCGGTGTCCAGGCATCGGTAATGATGTCAACGCTGTTTTTATCTTCTTTATAGAGTGTGAGCAGGGTTTCCCAGAGTGTGTGGATCTTTGCGGTGAGAACTGCGTTTGCCGAAACACTGTAAGGTGCGAGTGCATTTACGTCAAACAGGCGCATAGATACAGGTGGGAGAAAAACAAGATTTAAGGAACGTGTTTTGTTTCCGCAGGTCTCAATGTCCTCATAGGTGATCATGACGAAGTCCTCTCCGCGGTAATTGCAGGAAAAAGCAACGTAGCATTCGTCCATTAGCCATTCTTTGTTCTCTTCTTTTATTACGATCTTTTTGTCACGGTCTTCGTATTCGGAAGTTTCAATCTCCAGACGCCATTTGAGATGTCCGGCTTTCGTATCTTTTAACATATCATCTAATTTTGCAGTTAATGCTTCAGGGCTTATCATATCGTAAAATCTCCTTTGAAAAATCTGTTGCAACTAATTATAACATATCTGTTTTCGGAATGAAACAGATATGCGGCAGGAAAGAGACAAAACTATATCGCAGGAAGTGCTTAAATGTAGAGCTCACACCAGCGTTCAAAGCAGACCAGATTCCAGATAATGTCTGAAAGATAGTCGTTCTCGGAGGGAGCGGCATAGTATTTGTGCAGCAGAAACTGTACAGCATCTGCGTTTAAGAACGGATAGCGCGAAATGGCAGAATAACTTAAAGTATCGGTGACAAATTCCTTTAATTCTGCACGCAGCCAGTCATGGATCGGCGGAATAAAACCTTCCTTTTTCTGATAGATCAGTTCATCCGGGAGCAGTCCCTTTGCGGCTTTTTTCAGAAGATATTTGGTTTCTCCGTTTCGGATCTTGTAGGAACCGGGCAGAGAGTTTACATAATCGACCAGCCGATAGTCTAAAAATGGGGAGCGGATTTCCAGTCCATGTGCCATGGAGAGGGTGTCGGTATAGCTTAGTACCTGATCCGGCAGGAAAGTGGTCTGAAAATATTCTAAAGAACGGTTTAGGGCATCCGTACCGCCAAGAGAGGAAAAAATCTCACGCAGTTGTACGAGTGTCTGTTTTTCTGTAATCAGATCGCCAAATGCGTCTTTGGATAAGAACCAAGCCTTATCATCATCGGTCATATTGAGCATACGATAGCTTAAACGTACTTCACTGCCGCCGCTAAAGCTATAGAGAGCGGAAAGAAAGTCGGTGCGGTCAGAAAACGGAGCAAGTTTTACAGGATCCATATGGGAAGAGAGCTCTGCGGCAGAAAAGCCCTGTTTTTGCATGCTGGAAAAATACTGCATTGGAAAAGCGAGCTGCTGTGGCGGATAACTGCCGAAAAGTTCATCCGCACCATCACCGGAGAGCACCACCTTAACATCGCGTCTGGCAATTCCCGATAAAAACCAGGTAGACGCAGATGCGGCAAACGGCTGATCGAAGCAGCGGATGACCGTATCAAGCTGTGAGATCATATCAGAGGCAGTCATAGGCATACAGGTGTGGAGAGTATGGCAGGATTCGGCAGTTCTGGCGGCATTTGCGGCGTCTTCGGCTTTATGGTAGAGCGTGCCGGGGCGCTTGATCTCATGCTTCAGACAGTAGGTGTAAAGCGGCTGACCGGTCATGGAGGAAGCAAGTGTGGTGACGATACCGGAGTCGAGACCGCCGCTTAAAAAAGCACCGATCAAAACATCGGCATCCAGACGAAGTTTTACAGCGTCTTTTAACAGATAACGGATCTTTTCTATGGCAGTTGGAAGCGAATCCTTAGAAACCGGAGCAAAGGATGGCGTGTAGTAACGGGTCAGTTTTTTACCCGAAGCGGAAAAAGTCAGTATGGTTCCCGGACGCAGGGCATAAATATCCGAAAAAGCAGTTTCCGGAGAAGAGACTGCCTGAAACGAAAAATACGAATAGAGTGCTTTTGTATTGATCCTTTTCGTATAAGAAGGATGAAGCAGAATACTTTTGATCTCAGAAGCAAAGATGATCTTAGTTCCGTTATAATAGTAAAAAAGCGGTTTTACGCCCATGCGGTCACGAATCAGATACAGACAGTCCCGTTTGCGATCCCAGAGTGCAATAGCGAACATCCCGTTTAATTTCTGAACAAAATCAATTCCGTATTCCTCATACAGATGAACGATCACTTCGGTATCCGAGTGGTCGGAAGAAAAATCGTGTCCCTTTTCTTTTAGATCAGCGATCAGTGTCCGGTAATTATAAATCTCACCGTTTGCAACCGCAAAAACCGTGGAATCTTCGTTTTGAACCGGTTGTCCGCCTGCCGGAAGATCTACGATGGAGAGCCTTCTCGAACACAGATTCATTCTGCCGTCACTGTAACATCCTGCGCCATCCGGTCCGCGATGAAGGATCGCATTTCCCATCCGATCTAAAAGTTCATCGTCTGCATGTCCTGAAAATCCGCATATTCCACACATAACCGTCCTCCTGTTTTTCGGTCATTGACCGTATTTTATCCGTCTGTTGTCCTTATTTTTTTATTATACGTGAATCCGGTGAAAACGCAAAGAAAATTCAAATGGAATGAATTGTATAAATAAATAAAAGGTGCTAGAATAGGTAAGGTTTCAAATAACAGAAATGGAAATAAGGCATAATAAAATGGATCAGAAAAAAACAGTGCTGCTCTTTACAAGTCGGGAAATATGCTATTATTCCGCAGATTTTTTTATGAATCAGATGGCGGATGCGTTTGAAGCATTCGGATATCCGGTCAGACTGTGTGTGCTGGATTTGGAAAAAGATGTGGATGCGCAGCTTGCTCCGTATGTAGGGAAAAGCTATGCGGCGGTTTTGGATATCAATTCGCTGCTGCCGCGGGTAGTCGTAGACAGTGGAGCTCCGTACGTAGAACAGATTGACGCGCCGTTTTACAATTATCTGGTGGATCACCCGTTTTATCATCATCCGGGACTTTCGATACAGCTTAAAAACTATCATGTGCTCTGTCTGGATGAAAATCATGTTGCCTATGCAAAAAGATATTATCCGCATTTAAAGAGTGTGTCACTGCTTCCGCTTGGTGCGACAAAGGCGCTTGTACCAGTTCTGCCGGAGCAGAAAAAAGAGTCGGTCCTTTTTATTGGGACTTATAACTGCGCGGCGGAAGTTTACCGCGAAATGGAAGAATTGCCGGAGGCACTTCAAAAAGATGATAAAGCGTTGATCGAGATGATGCTGGCAGAGCCCCAGATCTCACAGGAGGAAGCGTTTAAGCAGCTTCTTTCGGAGCGTGAAGAGCAGATTACTGATGCAGAGTTTGCACTTCGGATGAACCGTATGTACCATGTAGACCGCTATCTGCGCAATCATTACCGGGAAGAAGCAATCCGAACGCTGGTACGCCGCAGGATTCCTGTCACGGTGCTCGGAAATAACTGGGAGCAGTTAAAAGAGCAGGAAAGCCGATATTTTACGATCCAGCCGCCGGTGGATTTTTCCATGACGTTTCAAAGGATTGCGGAGTATGAGGTACTGCTTAATGTATCACCACTGTTTAAGGCGGGCGTACATGACCGGGTATTTGCAGCGATGGCGAATCAGACAGCGTGTCTGACAGATCGCAACGATTACATGGAACGAAATTTTAAGGACGGAGAAAATATCAGCCTGTTTTCGTTAAAAAGTATGCAGGAATTGCCGGATCTGGCGGAAGAACTTCTTAGTAATCACGCGAAGCGGCAGGAAATGACGGCTGCGGCAGAGGCAGAATTTGATCGGAAACATAGCTGGATGAAACGAACAGAGCAGTTTATCAATCTTATGGAAAAGGAGCAGTAATAGATGAGAGTATTGGAAAATTTAGAACCGAAGAATGTATTTTATTTTTTTGAAGAGATCAGCAGAATACCGCGTCCTTCTTATAAAGAAGGAAAGATTAGTGATTATCTGGTAAATTTTGCAAAGGAAAGAAATCTTGAAGTTTATCAGGATGATTTAAAAAACGTTATCATTATCAAGGAAGCAACCAAAGGATACGAGGATGTTGAGCCGATCATATTACAGGGACACATGGATATGGTGTGTGAAAAAGAACCGGGCTGTACGATCGATTTTGAAAATGATCCGCTTTCGCTTGAGATCGATGGAGATTATATCACGGCCAAGGGAACGACACTTGGCGGAGATGACGGGATCGCGGTCGCTTATGCGCTTGCAATCTTAGATTCTGACACGATCGAGCATCCGAGACTGGAGGTTGTGATCACGGTATCCGAGGAAGTCGGAATGGACGGTGCAAACGGCATTAATCTTTCTATGTTAAAAGGAAAGAAAGTGTTAAATCTCGACTCAGAGGAAGAGGGACATATGCTGGCAAGCTGTGCCGGTGGATGTACGACGGTGTGCAGTCTGCCGCTCACCTTTGAAAAAAAGAGCGGGGAAGTGTTTGAGCTCCACATTTCGGGACTTTTGGGCGGACATTCCGGCGGAGAGATCGACAAGGAACGTGCCAATTCCAATCTGCTGATGGGACGTTTCTTTTTAAGACTTTCCCAAAAAGTTCCGTTTGCGATTGTAAATCTTGAGGGTGGAAGTAAGGACAATGCCATTCCGCGTGAGACAACAGCAAAGATCATGTTAAAAGCAGGCGAAGCGGATCTGGTCGCAAAAGAAGTGCAGGTATATCAGGAAATTTTGACAAACGAGTACCAGAGCAGTGATAAAAATATCAGGATTGAAGGAAAGGCACTCGGCATGAGTGAGGAGCGCGTGACGACCTCGGAAGGAGCGAAAAAGGTGACCATGCTTTTAACCCATCTTCCAGCCGGCATCCAGCGTATGAGCATGGATATCAAAGGTCTGGTCGAGACTTCCTTAAATCTTGGAATTTTGTATATGGAAGACAATGCAGTCGTTTTAAAATATTCGGTTCGCAGTTCTGTAAAGACGCAGAAGGAACTTTTGGTCGAAAAAATAAGATCGCTGACTGAGTGGCTGGGCGGAAGCATTTCTGTCTACGGTGATTATCCGGCATGGGAGTACAAAAAGGATTCGAAGCTGCGTGAGGATATGATCGCTGTTTATGAGCGTATGTACGGCGAAAAGCCATCGGTAGAGGCAATTCATGCAGGACTTGAGTGCGGCATTCTTTCCGCCAAGATCCCAGGTATGGATGCGGTATCGATTGGACCGGATATGATAGATATCCACACAACCGGAGAAAAATTAAGTATTTCATCCACAAAGCGTGTGTGGGAATATGTGTTGGAAGTGCTCAAATGTAAATAGGATGTGTAGGGATTATAAACACAGATTTAGAAATACTTTAGAATCCTTTTAGAAATCAGACACAGTTTAATCATAATTTCCCGCTATACTAACAGTATCAAATGGAGTTGACGATATCTTGATGCATCGGAGTCGTCAGCTTCGGCTAGGCAATAATTTCCTTTTTATAGATGTAACATTTTCATAACTAAACTCCTCGAAAAAGCAGCCTTAGGGCTGCTTTTTCACTGTTCAAAAAAATGGTTGTATATGTATTTTTTTGGAATAAATACCATGTAAATAAATCAGTTGTATTTTAGGGAAAACGGGTGTAAAATGAGTGGAGCAAAAAGATAAATATATGAAAGGTGTATTCGTATTAATTACGGATGCAAAGGGAAGAGAATATTATGGAATCGTATGAATTTTTGCTGTTTTTGGCAATTATCCTGTTTGCAACGAAACTCTGCGGGCTGTTTTCCAGAAAGTTTCATATGCCTCAGGTCGTCGGAGCACTTCTGGCCGGTATGATTCTTGGACCGTCTGTACTGAATCTGATCAGTTTTGACGGAGCAACAGGCAGCTATCTTGAGATTACCGCGGAGATCGGTGTGATCCTGCTCATGTTTTCCGCAGGACTTGAGACGGATCTGACAGAGTTAAAGGAAAATGGTGTGGCATCCTTTATCACAGCGGGAATCGGAGTTTTGGTTCCGCTGCTTGGTGGATTTTTATCCTACGCATTTTATTTCCATACCGATTTTGCGGATTTTAATCAAGTGTTAAAGGCAGTTTTTGTCGGTGTTGTATTGACAGCGACTTCGGTAAGTATCACCGTTGAGACGCTGCGCGAGCTTGGAAAGTTAAAAGGACGCGTCGGAACCACGATCCTCGGCGCGGCAGTTATTGATGATATCATGGGTATCATCGTGCTCACCATCGTTACAAGTATTGAGGATACCTCGGTAAATCCGGTCATGGTACTGGTAAAGATTGTATTATATTTCGTTGTGATTGTGATCATTGCGATGGCAATGTTCAAGTGCAAAAAGCTGATCGAGGGCGCAGGCGAGAAACGAAGAGTGACCATTTTTGCAATCGCATTCTGTTTCCTGCTTTCCTATATTTCTGAACAATTCTTTGGAATTGCGGATATTACAGGTGCGTATTTTGCAGGACTGATGCTCTGTAACATGAAGATCGGTCATTATATCAAGGCAAGAGCTGAAGTGCCGTCTTATCTCATCTTTTCACCGGTATTTTTTGCAAGTATCGGTATCAAGACGCAGTTGGAGGGCATGAATGCAAAATTGCTCGGTTTTTGTGTGCTCCTGCTTGTAGTGGCAATCCTTACGAAAGTAGTTGGCTGCGGACTTGGTGCAAAACTCTGCAAATACAATAATAAAGAAGCACTGCAGATCGGTGTCGGAATGATCTCCCGTGGTGAGGTTGCATTGATCGTGGCACAAAAAGGATATGCCTGCGGAATGCTGGATGATGTGCTGTTTGCACCGATCGTAGTGGTCGTTATCGTTACAACGCTGATCACGCCGATTCTGTTAAAAATTGTCATGAAAGACAAAGACGAGACAGCGCAGGAAGTAAATATGTAATTATAAAAAATAGTGGATAAATAAGAATGAGCAGACTGGTTTGATTAGAACCGGATCTGCTCATTTTTGAGAGAAGCGGTATGGCAGATCACATTATGCAGTGGGGCAGGATAACAACGTTGACAAAAGAAATATCTCATTATATCATTATCTTACAAGGAAAAAGCGGAGATGATGACTATGGAAGAGAAGACTTTATTTCACAATGCACGGTACTGCAAAGACTGCGGAACCATATTATTGGACAGCTACCTGAGAGATCTGTGCAGCAGTTGTGAGGCACAGCATATTTTTGATGAGGTACGTGATTACATTCGCAGTGAAGATGTGAATGAATATGATGTTGCGAAACATTTTGATATTCCGGTTGGGATGGTGCAGCAGTGGATCAAGGAGGGGCGCATCCAGTACAAGGAACAAGGGGAAAAGACGATCATGAATTCGTTTTGTCAGCGGTGCGGTGCAAAGGTGACCTTTGGTACCCTCTGTCAGAAATGCTTAAAGGAAATGAACGATCAGCGGAAGGGATATTCGATAAAAGCAGCATCAGCGGGAGAAGAAAAAGGAAAGCTGCGTTTTTTGGAAAATGTGATCGAAAACAAATGAAGCATTTAAAATGCAGTTATAAAAAGGGAATTTTGCGATTATCCTGTGCAAAATTCCCTTTTCGTATATATTATGCGTTTTTTTTGTCGATTGCAGCTTTTACAAAGCCCTTAAATAACGGATGCGGACGATTCGGTCTGGATTTGAATTCCGGATGCGCCTGCGTAGCAACAAACCACGGATGAGAAGGAATCTCAACCATTTCTACAATCCTGCCGTCAGGAGAAAGACCGGAGAGTTCCATGCCTTTTTCTGTCAGAATGTTACGGAAGTCGTTGTTGACTTCATATCTGTGGCGGTGTCTCTCATGGATGATCTCTTCGCCGTAGAGTGTATAGGCTTTGGAGTCCTTTTTCAGTACACACGGATAGGAACCAAGTCTTAAGGTACCACCGATATCTTCTACGCCGTCCTGATCCGGCATCAGTGCGATGACCGGATGAGTGGTGTTTGAGTCTAACTCGATGCTGTGTGCGTCATGCAGTCCGCAGACATGGCGCGCATATTCGATGATGGATACCTGCATACCGAGACAGAGACCGAGGTACGGGATTTCATTTTCTCTTGCATATTTTGCTGCAAGGATCATGCCTTCGACACCACGGTTTCCAAATCCGCCCGGAACAAGGATACCGGTTACATCACCGAGCATATTTTCTACATTTTCTTCGGTCAGTGCTTCAGAATCAACCCATTTTAAGTTTACAGTCGCACGCTCTGCGATTCCGCCGTGCTTTAAAGCTTCGACTACGGAGATGTAAGCGTCGTGAAGCTGTGTGTATTTTCCGACCAGTGCGATATTTACATCCTGTACCGGATTCTTTAATGCATCTACCATCTCTTTCCAGTCCGCAAGATCCGGTTTCGGGCAATCGAGATGAAGGCTTTCGCAGGCTACCTTTGCGAGATTTTCTGCTTCCATCGCAAGCGGAGCTTCATATAAATATTCAACGTCAAGGTTCTGGAGTACATGATCACCCGGTACATTACAAAACAGAGCAATCTTGTCCTTTAAGCCCTGTTCGAGCGGCTGCTCGGAACGGCATACGATGATGTCCGGCTGGATTCCCATACCTTGAAGTTCTTTTACGCTTGCCTGTGTCGGTTTGGTCTTCAGCTCACCGGAAGCCTTGATGTAAGGGATCAGCGTAACGTGTATCAGGATCGCGTTTTCATGTCCGACTTCATGCTGGAACTGACGGATAGATTCAAGGAAAGGCTGGCTTTCAATGTCACCTACGGTACCACCGACTTCGATGATGGCAATATGTGTCTCATCCGTAGCGGAAAAATTGCGGTAAAAGCGGCTCTTGATTTCATTCGTAATGTGCGGGATGACCTGAACTGTGCCTCCGCCGAAATCACCGCGGCGTTCTTTCTGCAGAACAGACCAGTATACTTTTCCGGTTGTAACGTTGGAATTTTTGGTCAGGCTTTCATCAATAAATCTTTCGTAGTGTCCGAGGTCAAGGTCGGTCTCGGCACCGTCATCGGTAACAAAAACCTCTCCGTGCTGAATCGGGTTCATGGTACCCGGATCAATGTTGATGTACGGATCAAATTTCTGCATGGTAACTTTGTACCCGCGGGCTTTTAAAAGACGTCCCAGGGATGCAGCGGTGATTCCCTTTCCGAGACCGGAAACAACACCGCCAGTGACGAAGACGTATTTTACAGGCATAGATAAATCCTCCTTATGATAAATGGTATATAAATATTTAAAAGATCTACGTTAAAATAACCAATATATTATATAACTTGTCCGACAAAAAATCTACCTGTTTTTCAAAAAGTTTTTTGTTTAGAAAAATTTAAGAAAAAAGGGAAAAAGTTCATGAACTATATATTGCTTAATTTTTATTTTAAACATATAATAAAGAAGATATTATAAAGAACGGCGATATGTCGTTTTTTATAAACATGCGGAGGACAAAATGGATAATCAACAGGGACAAAACAATAACAACGGGGATAAAAGAAATGATAAAAACGGCCAGATGCTTCTGATGCTCATTGTAGTGACGCTGGTCGCACTGTTCATTATGAGTCTGGTCAGCAGGCTTGAGACATCATCAATGTCAAAGGAGGTCTCTTACACAGAATTCCTTAAGATGGTGGATGAGGATAAAGTAGCGGCAGTTGAATTTGCTTCCCAGCAGATCAATATTACGCCAAAGACGGAAAAAGGCTCACTTTCTCTCATGACCTATTACACCGGATATGTGAATGATTCGGAACTGCTTCCTTTATTAAAGGAGAAGGATGTGGACATCCGCTCGACCATACCGGACAATACCTCTACATGGGTATACAATATCTTAAGCTTTGTAATACCGCTTGTGCTGGTATGGATACTGCTTGGATTTCTGATGAAGCGCATGGGCGGCGGAGGAATGATGGGGGTTGGAAAGAGCAATGCAAAGGTCTATGTGGAGAAGAGCACCGGAGTTACCTTTAAAGATGTGGCAGGACAGGATGAGGCGAAAGAGTCGCTACAGGAGGTCGTAGACTTTCTGCATAATCCGGGCAAGTATACACAGATCGGAGCCAAGCTGCCGAAAGGAGCACTTTTGGTCGGACCTCCGGGAACTGGTAAGACACTGCTTGCAAAGGCGGTTGCAGGAGAGGCAGGCGTGCCGTTCTTCTCACTGGCAGGTTCTGATTTTGTGGAGATGTTCGTAGGTGTCGGTGCGTCTCGTGTCAGAGATTTGTTCAAGGAGGCGCAGAAGCAGGCACCGTGTATCATTTTTATCGATGAGATCGATGCGATCGGTAAGAGCCGTGACAGCAGATACGGCGGGGGAAATGATGAGCGTGAGCAGACCTTGAACCAGCTTCTGGCAGAGATGGATGGATTTGATACGTCCAAGGGACTTTTGATCCTCGCAGCAACAAACCGTCCGGAGGTGCTTGATAAGGCACTGCTCCGTCCGGGGCGTTTTGACCGCAGGATCATTGTGGATAAACCGGATTTAAAGGGCAGACTGGAAACGCTCAAAGTGCATTCCAAGGATGTACTGATGGCGGATGACGTTGATCTGGAAGCACTTGCGCTCGCTTCTGCGGGACTGGTCGGATCAGACCTTGCCAATATGATCAATGAGGCAGCGATCAATGCGGTTAAAAAAGGACGCAAGTTCGTTACACAGGCAGATCTGTTCGAGGCATTCGAGATCGTGGCTGTGGGAGGCAAGGAGAAGAAAGACCGTGCGATGAGTGATAAGGAAAAGAAGATCGTTTCCTATCATGAGGTCGGACATGCAATGGTCACAGCACTCCAGAAGAATACGGAGCCGGTACAGAAGATCACGATCGTGCCGCGTACGATGGGGGCACTCGGTTATACGCTGCAGACACCGGAGGAAGAGAAGTTTTTACAGACTAAGGAAGAACTCGAAGCGAAGATCGTTACCTATATGGCAGGACGTGCGGCTGAGGAGATCGTGTTCCATTCTGTGACCAGCGGTGCGGCGAATGATATTGAACAGGCAACCAAGATCGCGAAAGCAATGATCACACAGTTCGGTATGTCGGAGAAATTCGGTATGATGAGCCTTGCAAGTGTGGAAAATCAATATCTTGAGGGCAGGGCAGCATTAAGCTGTGGTGAGCAGACGGCATCCCAGATCGATCAGGAAGTTTTAAAAATGATCAATGAGAGCTATGATGAGGCAAAGCGTCTTCTCACGGAAAACAGGGATGTGCTTGACAAGATCGCGGAATACCTGTATGAGCATGAGACGATCACCGGAAAAGAATTTATGAAAATATTCCGTGAACTGAAAGGGATTCCGGAACCGGGACAGGAGACGGAAGACAATGCGAAAACAGATGTCTCGGATGATATGTTTGTGGATGATGAAGTATAATGTTTGATATTGAAGAAGAATTAAAAAAACTCCCGGATAAACCGGGAGTTTATATTATGCATGATGCCGCGGATGACATTATCTATGTGGGAAAGGCGGTAAATTTGAAGAACCGTGTACGGCAGTATTTCCGTCCGAGTCATGATGAAGGACCAAAGAAAGCCAAGATGGTGACACAGATCCGTCGTTTTGAGTATATCATCACGGATTCGGAATTAGAGGCACTGGTTTTGGAGTGCAATCTGATTAAGGAACACCGTCCGAAATATAATACCATGTTAAGAGATGATAAGACCTATCCCTACATTAAAGTGACTCTTGGAGAAGATTTTCCAAGAGTCCTCTTTTCACGCCTGATCAAAAAGGATAAGTCAAAATATTTCGGACCATATACAAGTGCGGGGGCAGTGAAAGATACGATCGAGCTGATCCAGAAAATGTATCAGATCCGCACCTGCAGTCGGAATCTTCCGAGGGATATCGGAAAAGAGCGTCCGTGTTTAAATTACCATATCAAAAAGTGCAATGCACCGTGTCAGGGCTATATAGATAAAGAGGAGTACCGAAAATCCATTGATATGGTGCTTTCGTTTTTAAATGGAAATTATCAGCCGGTATTAAAGGATCTTGAGGCGAAGATGATGCAGGCGTCCGACCGGATGGAGTTTGAGCGTGCGATCGAATACCGTGAATTGTTAAACAGTGTAAAGCAGATCGCGCAGAAGCAGAAGATCACCAACTTTGACGGAGAGGACAAGGACATCATCGCGCTTGCGAATGATGAACGGGATGCGGTGGTGCAGGTATTCTTTATCCGTGGCGGAAAACTGATCGGAAGAGAGCATTTTTTTGTCCGTGTTGCGGCGGAGGACAGTGAAAGCCAGGTGCTTGCGACTTTTGTGAAGCAGTTCTATTCAGGAACACCGTTTCTGCCCAAGGAGGTTATGCTTTCTTCCATGATTGAGGATATGGCGGTCATTGAAGAATGGCTTTCTGCAAAACGGGGCGCGCGTGTGCATATCCGTGTACCGCAGAAGGGCATGAAAGAGAAGCTGGTCGAGCTGGCAAAGAAGAACGCCGAGCTGGTATTAAGTCAGGACAAAGAGCGCATCAAGCGCGAAGAAGGAAGAACGATTGGTGCATTAAAGGAAATTGAAAAGCTGCTTGATATGCAGGGATTAAATCGTATTGAGGCATACGATATATCCAATATCAGTGGATTTCAGACCGTAGGCTCCATGATCGTATATGAAAAGGGCAAGCCGTGCAGAAGTGATTACCGCAAGTTCCGTTTAAAGACGATCCAGGGACCGGATGATTACGCATCCATGCATGAAGTGCTGACCAGACGTTTTGTTCATGGTATGGAAGAAAAAAAGGAACTGAAAGAAAAACAGATAGGCGAGCAATTCGGCAGTTTTACGAGATTTCCGGATCTAATCATGATGGACGGCGGAAAAGGACAGGTAAACATTGCGCTTCAGGTGCTTTCTGAGCTGCGGTTGGATATTCCGGTATGCGGCATGGTAAAGGATGATAATCATCGGACACGCGGGTTATACTATAATAATGTGGAGATTCCGATCGAACGCACCAGTGAGGGATTTAAGCTTATTACAAGGATTCAGGACGAAGCTCATCGGTTTGCGATCGAATACCACAGATCGCTGCGCAGCAAGGTACAGGTACATTCGGTACTTGATGATATCGAAGGTATCGGTGAGACGAGAAGAAAAGCGCTGATGCGCCGCTTTAAATCCATCGAGAAGATCAAAGAGGCATCTGTGGAGCAATTAAAAGAGACAGAGTCGATGAACGAACGTGCGGCGGAGGCGGTCTATTCCTTCTTTCATCAAAAACAGGAGACGGATGCAGGCGTAAAATAAGTTGAAGCACATGGGTTTCTATGCTAAACTAAAGGCAGTATCAGAACTATAATTTCAAGATAAAGGAGCGGTAAAGCTATGGAAGGTGTAGCAATTGAGAAAATTGTAAAAAAACTGGAATTAAAGAAACTGACAGAGAAAATGGATCTTACGGGGAATCGGATCTTACTGTCGGACGTAAATCGTCCTGCACTGCAGCTTAGTGGATATTTTGAACATTTTGAGGAGAAGAGAGCGCAGATCATCGGAAATGTAGAATACACGTATCTGCAGCAGTTAGAGCATGACAAGAAGATCGGTATTTACAATCAGTTTTTGAAATACGAAATCCCGTGTGTGATCTTCTGCCGTGATCTGGAACCGGACGAGGACTTTTTAAAGATCGCAGAAGAAAACGGAGTTCCGGTATTTGGAACCGGACGTTCGACTTCTGAATTTATGGCAGAACTGATCCATACATTAAGCGAGGAACTGGCACCGTGTATCACGATCCACGGCGTACTGGTTGATGTTTACGGCGAAGGTGTACTGATCACCGGAGAGAGCGGTATCGGAAAGAGTGAAGCGGCACTGGAACTGATCCGCAGAGGACATCGTCTGGTTACGGATGATGTGGTGGAGATCCGCAAGATCAATGAGCATACACTGGTCGGAACGTCACCGGATATTACCAGATACTTTATCGAGCTGCGCGGTATCGGCATCATTGATGTAAAGACACTTTACGGTGTTGAGTGTGTCAAAGAAAAACAGAATATTGATCTGGTGATCAAGCTGGAAGACTGGAAGAAGGATAACGATTATGACAGACTCGGACTCGAAGAGGAATATGCGGAATTTCTCGGAAACAAAGTTGCCTGCCATTCTCTGCCGATCCGTCCGGGAAGAAATCTGGCGGTCATCTGCGAGACGGCAGCAGTCAACCACAGACAGAAAAAGATGGGCTACAATGCGGCACAGGAATTATACCGCCGTGTACAGGCAAATTTAAATAAAGGCAATGACAGCGAAGAATAAAACAAAAAAGAACCGAGGTTTGAAAAGGATTATGGAAAGAAAACTGGCATGGGAAGACTATTCCAAAGAAGATATGGCAAAAATATTTGATTTTGCGGAAGAATACCGGAAATTCATTTCCGTGTGCAAAACGGAGCGCGAGTGCGTGACTGAGTTTGTGGCACGTGCAGAGAAAGCAGGATTTATAAATCTTGCAGATGCTGTAAAAGCGGGCACAAAATTAAAAACAGGTGACCGTGTTTATGTAAATAATATGGGCAAATGGCTTGCGATGTTCGTGATCGGCAAAGAGAATCTGGAAAACGGCATGAATATTTTGGGAGCGCACATTGACTCTCCGCGTATGGACGTAAAGCAGAACCCGCTTTATGAAGATACCGGACTTGCCATGCTGGATACGCATTATTACGGCGGGATCAAAAAATATCAGTGGGTAACGCTTCCGCTTGCACTGCATGGCGTGATCGCAAAAAAAGACGGTACGACCGTAAAGGTGAGCATTGGGGACAAGCCGGAAGATCCAGTCTTTGGTGTCAGTGATCTTTTGATTCACCTTTCGGGAGAACAGATGGACAAAAAGGCGGCAAAAGTGATTGAAGGGGAGAATTTAGACCTTCTGATCGGCAGTATGCCGCTTTTAGGCAGTGACGAAAAAGAGCAGGCAAAGGATGCAGTCAAGGCAAATGTGCTTCGTATTCTGGAAGAGACTTATGGTGTGTGCGAAGAAGATTTTCTTTCTGCCGAGATCGAGGTCGTTCCGGCGGGAGAAGCAAGAGATTACGGATTTGACCGCAGTATGATCATGGGCTATGGCCATGATGACCGTGTATGCGCATATCCATCCTTTGAGGCAATCTTAACAATGGATCAGCCGGAGAGGACCAGCGTGTGCCTTCTTGTTGATAAAGAGGAGATCGGCAGTGTCGGAGCGACCGGTATGCAGTCACGCTGTTTTGAAAATGCAGTGGCAGAGGTGCTGAGTCTCACCGGAACTTACAGTGAACTTTCCCTAAGAAGAGCATTGCAGAATTCCCAGGTGGTATCCTCTGATGTGAGTGCGGCATTTGATCCGAACTATCCGTCTGTCATGGATAAGAAAAATGCGGCATACTTTGGTAAGGGAATCGTATTTAACAAATACACCGGTGCGCGTGGAAAATCCGGTTCCAATGACGCCAATGCGGAATATATGGGACATATGAGAAAGATCATGGATGATAACCATGTATTTTTCCAGACTGCAGAACTCGGAAAAGTAGATCAGGGCGGCGGTGGAACGATTGCGTATATTCTCGCGAACTATGGTATGCAGGTCATTGACAGCGGTGTACCGGTCTTAAATATGCATGCGCCGTGGGAAATCATCAGCAAAGCAGATCTGTATGAAGCGTATAAGGGTTACATTGCGTTTTTAAAGGAAGCATAAAAATGTGAGACGTGCATCCGGAAATCAACCATAGAATTTGAGGGAGAAAGATTGAAACAGGAAATCATAACCAGACTGGAACAGGTACTGACACAAGAGAAAATACGGCAGAATGAGCCGATGAAAAATCATACAACATTCCGTGTGGGCGGTCCGGCGGATATTTTTCTTACACCAGCGGCGGATGAGCTTGCGGCTGTCCTTGCTGTATGTAAGGATGGCGGTGTGCCGGTTACGGTGATCGGAAACGGAAGTAACCTGTTGGTCGGGGACAAAGGCATCCGTGGCGTGGTCATTTCGATCGGTGCGGGAATGCGAAAGATCACGGTGGAAGGAGAAAAAATCTATTTAGAAGCCGGAGTTCCGCTTGCGGCTGCAGCAATGCAGGCGGCAAAAGCGGGACTTACCGGGCTGGAATTTGCCTCCGGAATACCCGGAACATTTGGCGGAGCCGTTGTTATGAACGCGGGCGCATATGGCGGAGAAATGAAAGATGTGATCGTCTCCGTGCGTGTCCTGAATCGTGACGGAGATATCATTACTCTGACGAAGGAGGAACTGGATCTTTCCTACCGCCACAGTGTGATTTCAGAACGAGGTTATCTGGTCGTGGACGGTGAACTTTTACTTGCACACGCAGAAAAACCGGAGCAGATCATGCAACGGATGGAAGAATTAAAAAAACAGCGGATCGAAAAACAGCCGTTGGAATATCCGAGCGCAGGCAGTACCTTTAAGCGGCCGGAAGGATACTTTGCGGGAAAACTCATCATGGATGCCGGATTAAGAGGCTTTTCCGTGGGCGGAGCTGCGGTTTCAGAAAAGCACTGCGGATTTGTGGTCAACAAAGGCGGAGCCACGGCGGCAGATATTTGTACACTGATGGATGAGGTGACGAAGATCATACAGGAAAAATATGCAGTGACGTTGGAACCGGAAGTAAAGAAAATAGGAGAATTCTAGCGGGAAGGAGCAATCGTGAAGTTTGTTATTTTAACAGGTATGTCGGGTGCCGGAAAAAGTACGGCACTTAAAATGATGGAGGATATTGGTTTTTACTGCGTCGATAATCTGCCGATCGCGCTGATCGAAAAGTTTGTGGAGCTTGCCGATCTGGGTGATACGGAATTGCAGAAGGTGGCAGTCGGGATCGATATCCGCTCCGGACAGGCACTCGATGAACTGAATGAAGTTTTAGATCAGTTAAAGAGCGAAGGAAAAAACTTTGAGATCCTGTTTCTCGATGCGGAGGATTCTGTGTTGGTAAAACGTTACAAAGAAACCAGAAGAAATCATCCGCTTGCCGGCGGAGAGCGTGTGGACAAGGGAATTTTGATGGAACGTGAAAAACTCGCATTTTTAAAGAAACGGGCGGATTACATTATTGATACGAGCCAGCTTCTGACGAGAGAGTTAAAAGCCGAGATCAGCAAGATCTTTGAGCAGAATCAGGATTATAAAAATCTGTTCATCACGATTCTTTCGTTTGGTTTCAAATATGGAATACCGGCGGATTCGGATCTGGTATTTGATGTGCGTTTCCTGCCAAATCCGTATTACGTGGAAGGACTCCGTTTCAAAAACGGCAATGACAGGGAAATACAGGATTATGTGCTGCAGTTTACGGAGGCGCATGATTTTTTAGACAAGCTGGAAGATATGGTAAGCTTCTTAATCCCGAATTATATCATCGAGGGAAAAAACCAGCTTGTGATCAGCATCGGCTGTACAGGCGGAAAACACCGCTCGGTGACACTGGCAAATGAACTTTACAAACGGCTCGAAAAGAACAAGGAGTACGGACTGAAAATAGAGCATCGTGATATTGATAAGGACGCGAAGCGGAAATAAAGGAGAGATATGTCGTTTTCAAGTGAAGTAAAGGATGAACTGGCAAAGCAGATCAGCAAAAGCAGACATTGCCGGATCGCGGAGCTTGCGGCGATCATGGGCTTTGATGGAAGAGTGGAGCAAAAGAACGGAAAAACGGTTCTTGAGATTACGACGGAAAATGCTCCTCTTGCAAGAAAATGCTTTACTTTGATAAAAAAAACTTTTAATATAAGTACGGATATTGATGTGCGGACCGGAAACGGGATGGGGCACAATCATATCTATGTTATTTCCACAGACAGGAAAAACGAAATCGATCTGATCCTTGCGGCATTAAAAATGACAGATCTGCAGGGAAAAGAAGAAGACGGGCTGGTGAATGGGATACTGATCCAGAATGTCTGCTGTAAGCGGGCGTTTATCCGTGGGGCATTTCTTTCTGCGGGTTCCATGAGTGACCCGGAGAAATCCTACCATTTTGAAATTGTGTGTACGTCAGAGCCAAAAGCAGTGCAGCTGCGGGATATCATTAATGAATTTGATTTTGATGCGAAGATTGTTGCGCGCAAGAAAAATCATGTGGTTTACATAAAAGAAGGCGCGCAGATCGTAGATCTCTTAAATGTCATGGAAGCTCATGTAGCATTGATGAATCTGGAGAATGTCCGTATCATCAAGGAGATGCGCAACTCGGTGAACCGTCAGGTAAACTGTGAGACAGCCAACATCAACAAGACTGTGGGTGCAGCAGTCAGACAGATCGAGGATATTCATTATATAGAAGAAAAGGCAGGACTTGACAGTCTGCCCGAGAACTTAAGGGAAATCGCAGAGGTGCGTTTAAAGTACCCGGATGCAGCCTTAAAGGAGCTTGGAACCTATTTGCAGCCACCGGTCGGAAAATCCGGTGTGAATCATAGACTGAGGAAAATTGCGGAAATTGCAGGAAGACTGAAAGGCGAGCTTTAACGCCGTGTTTTAGAGGAGGAGAAAGATGATCAAGAAATCAGTAACGATTGGATTGGCAGACGGACTCGAAGCAAGACCGATTGCCATGCTGGTACAGACTGCCACGAAATTTTCCAGTTCCGTGTATCTGGATGTGGAGAACAAAAGAGTCAATGCCAAGAGTATTATGGGAGTGATGTCACTTGGTCTTTTAAATGGAGACAGCATTACCGTAGAGACAAGCGGTGAGGATGAAGTAAGCGCCATAGAGGCGATGGAAAAATTCCTTGCCGGAAAATAAAACCGAAAAACCAGAAAGCAGTGGAGTATGAAAAAGAAGTTATTATTTATTTTTAATCCGTGTTCCGGAAAAGGACAGATCAAGAACAAACTGATGAACGTCATAGACATTATGGTCAAGGCAGGTTATGAAGTGACGGTGCATGCAACGCAGGACCGCGAAGATGCCAAGCGGAAAGTAGAAGAAGAAGCGGCAAATTATGATCTGGTTATCTGCAGCGGGGGTGACGGCACGTTAGATGAAGCGGTCACAGGAATGATGCAGAGTGAAAAGAAAGTGCCGCTCGGTTATATCCCGGCGGGAAGCACCAATGATTTTGCCAATTCACTAAAGATTCCGAAGGACATCGTAAAAGCGGCACATGTGGCGGTAGAAGGAAGAAAATTTCCGGTCGATGTCGGTTATTTTAACGGAGATTCTTTTATTTACATAGCGGCTTTCGGATTATTTACCGATGTTTCCTATCAGACGAGTCAGGAGCTCAAGAATGTGCTCGGTCATGCTGCGTATATTCTCGAAGGAGCGAAAAGACTGCATAATATCCCGTCTTACAAAATGCGTGTGGAATATGACGGAAATGTCATTGAGGATGAATTTGCTTACGGCATGATCACGAATTCCGTGTCGGTCGGAGGCTTTAAAAAGCTGACTGGAAAAAACGTACTTTTGGATGATGGTCTGTTTGAGGTCACACTGATCCGCATGCCGAGAAATCCGGTGGAATGGAACGAGATCTTAGGCTGTCTTGCCAATTTAAAAGACGATTCAGATCTGATCTATACCTTTAAGACAGATTGCGTGAAGTTCCTGCCGGAGGATGTGATCCCGTGGACGTTAGACGGTGAATTTGGCGGGGAACACAAGAATGTAATCGTGAAAAATGTGCATCAGGCACTGGAAATTATGGTCAAAAATAAGGGCTGATCCGAGATTGTTATATTTTTAACTTTATTTTTGACAAAAAGAGTGGTATGATAAGACCGAAAAGAAGAATCCTAATAATAAAACAAAACGGAGGAAAACAATATGTTAGTATCAGCAGCAGAAATGTTAAAGAAAGCAAAAGCTGGACACTATGCAGTAGGCCAGTTCAACATCAATAACCTGGAATGGACCAAATCCATCCTTTTGACAGCAGAAGAACTGAAGTCCCCAGTTATCCTGGGTGTTTCAGAAGGTGCTGGTAAATACATGACAGGCTTCGGCACTGTTGCAGCAATGGTAAAAGCTATGGACGAAGAACTCGGAATCACAGTTCCGGTTGCACTTCACTTAGATCACGGCAGCTACGAAGGATGCTACAAATGTATCAAAGCAGGTTTCACATCTATCATGTTCGACGGTTCTCATTATGCAATCGATGAAAACGTTGCAAAGACAACAGAGCTTGTAAAAGTTGCTCATGCAATGGGAATGTCCATCGAAGCAGAAGTTGGTTCTATCGGTGGTGAAGAAGACGGCGTTGTTGGTATGGGTGAATGCGCTGATCCGAATGAATGCAAAGCAATCGCTGATCTTGGCGTTGATATGCTTGCAGCAGGTATCGGTAATATCCACGGAAAATATCCGGAAAACTGGGCAGGACTCAGCTTTGAAACTCTCGACGCTGTTCAGCAGAAGACAGGTGCTATGCCGTTAGTTCTTCACGGTGGTACAGGTATTCCGGAAGACATGATCAAGAAAGCAATCTCTCTTGGTGTTGCTAAGATCAACGTTAATACAGAGTGCCAGTTATCATTTGCAGAAGCTACACGTAAATACATCGAAGCAGGCAAGGATCAGGAAGGCAAAGGCTTTGATCCTCGTAAATTACTTGCTCCGGGTGCAGAAGCAATCAAAGCAACTGTAAAAGAAAAGATGGAATTATTCGGTTCCGTAGGAAAAGCAGAATAATAGTAAATGTGCGCAAGAATTGTGCACGAATTTCCTGTCAGTTGTCTAAAATGGCAAAAAGCATAAAAAGTGCAAAAAAATGCTTGCTTTTTATGACAGAATACGCTATCTTTATAACAGAAACAGGATATGTATCGAAAATGAACAAGGGCGTTCCACAAGGTTGGAATGCCCTTTTTTATTAGATCGCATTATCTGGAATAAAAAAATGAAACAATACATAGGGGATTGTATTTGTTAAAAAAAGGAAAGGATGTATTAAGTATGAGTGAAGTTCAAAACGAGTATTACAATGTAGCAGACATCTTCGGGGAGAACGTATTTAACGATGCGGTAATGCAGGAACGTCTTCCTAAGAAGACTTACAAAAAACTGAGAGAAGTAATTGAAGAAGGCAAAGAGCTGGATCTTGCCACCGCAGATGTGATCGCACACGAGATGAAAGAATGGGCGATCGAAAAAGGCGCAACGCATTATACCCACTGGTTCCAGCCGCTGACCGGTGTTACCGCTGAAAAACATGATTCATTCATTTCAGCTCCGATGCCGAATGGAAAGATCTTAATGAGTTTTTCCGGAAAAGAACTGATCAAAGGTGAACCGGATGCGTCATCCTTCCCTTCCGGCGGACTTCGTGCTACGTTCGAAGCAAGAGGATATACTGCGTGGGACTGCACTTCACCGGCATTCGTAAGACAGGATGCGGCAGGTGCGACACTTTGCATCCCGACTGCTTTCTGCTCCTACACAGGAGAGGCACTGGATCAGAAGACACCGCTTCTTCGTTCCATGGAAGCGATCAATGAGCAGGCAATCCGTCTGCTGCGGTTATTTGGAAATACAACATCCAAAAAAGTGACTCCTTCCGTAGGCCCGGAGCAGGAATATTTTATCGTGGACAGAGAAAAATATTTACAGAGAAAAGATCTGATCTTTACCGGACGTACCCTGTTTGGTGCAATGCCGCCAAAGGGACAGGAAATGGACGATCATTATTTCGGAGCGATCCGCGAGAGAATCGCCGCTTACATGAAAGATGTCAACATAGAGCTCTGGAAACTTGGTGTTTCTGCAAAGACACAGCACAATGAGGTTGCTCCGGCACAGCACGAGCTGGCTCCGATCTATGCGCAGGCAAACGTTGCGGTAGATCATAACCAGTTGATCATGGAGACCTTAAAGAAAGTGGCAGGACGCCACGGATTACAGTGTCTGCTTCATGAAAAACCGTTTGCTGGTGTCAATGGTTCCGGTAAGCATGACAACTGGTCTATTATCACAGATGATGGTATCAACCTGCTTGAGCCGGGTACAACACCGCATGAGAACATCCAGTTCTTATTGGTACTTACCTGCGTATTAAAGGCAGTGGATACCCATGCTGATTTACTGCGTGAATCCGCAGCCGATGTCGGAAACGATCACAGACTCGGAGCAAACGAGGCACCGCCGGCAATCCTTTCCGTATACCTTGGCGAACAGCTTCAGGATGTATTATCCCAGCTCATCAGCACAGGAGAAGCTACACACAGCTTATCAGGTACAAGGTTAGAGACCGGTGTTAAGACACTGCCAGATTTTATGAAGGATGCAACCGATAGAAACAGAACCTCACCGTTCGCATTTACCGGAAACAAATTCGAGTTCCGCATGGTTGGTTCTCAGGATTCAATCGCACAGCCGAACATCGTATTAAATACGATCGTTGCAGAAGCTTTCTCAGAAGCATGCGACATTCTGGAAAAAGCAGATGATTTTGATCTGGCAGTACATGACCTGATCAAGAAATACGCTACCGAACATCAGAGAATCGTATTCAACGGAAACGGATATTCTGACGAATGGGTTGCAGAGGCCGAGAGACGCGGTCTTCCGAACATCAAATCCATGGTAGACGCGATCCCGGCACTTGCTACCGAAAAATCCGTAGCGTTATTTGAAAAATTCGGTGTATTCACAAGAACAGAGTTGGAATCTCGTGTTGAGATTGAATATGAGACCTTTGCAAAAGAGATCAACATTGAAGCAAAAGCAATGATCGATATTGCAGGAAAACAGATCATCCCGGCGATCATCCGCTATACATCAGAACTTGCAGAGTCCGCTGCCGCAGTAAAATCCGTATGTGATGCAGACATTAGTGTACAGACCGGTCTGTTAAAAGAAGTATCCTCTCTTCTTGCAGAAACCAAGGCTGCGCTCACCAAGCTGGAAGCAGATACCGCAAAGGGTGGAGAAATGGAAGAAGGCAGAGAGCAGGCTGTATTCTACAGAGATGTAGTAAAGGCAGATATGGATGCATTAAGAGCACCGGTTGATAAATTAGAGATGATCGTTGATAAGGACATCTGGCCAATGCCGTCCTATGGAGATCTGATCTTTGAAGTATAAATGATACTAATCTAATTCGATTAGATTAGTAATATCTAATCCCCTTAGTAGTATATACATTAACAGAAAGAACCCAGGAGTTTTCTTCGGGGTTCTTTCTGTGCGTTAGAGTAAAAACTGACTTGAAAAAGTAAATTCCAGTGCAGAGGTAAATTCCACATAGGTTT
>CAYMCM010000026.1:0-33054 GCA_964388945.1 uncultured Roseburia sp. | reverse complement strand
GTTTCAGATCGGATGTATCGGTCTTATGAAATCCATCGACAACTTTGACGACTCCATCGGCGTCAAATTCAGCACCTATGCGGTTCCTATGATTATCGGAGAGATCCGGCGCTATCTGCGGGATAACAACAGCATCCGTGTCAGCCGCTCCCTGCGTGATATTGCCTACAAAGCCATTCACACCAAAGAACTTTTGATCCGCAATTCCATGCAGGAACCTACCATTGAAGATATTGCCAAAGAAACCGGTATTTCCAAAGAAGATATCCTCTTTGCACTCGATGCCATTCAAAGTCCCGTTAGTCTCTATGACCCAGTCTACACCGATGGCGGTGACGCTCTCTATGTCATGGATCAGATCAGCGACAAACATAACCGGGAAGAGCGCTGGGTGGAAAATCTGTCGCTGAACGATGCCATGAAACGTTTAAACACACGCGAAAACCATATCATAAAGCTTCGCTTTTTTGAAGGCAAGACACAGATGGAAGTCGCGGAAGAGATCCACATCTCCCAGGCTCAGGTCAGCCGACTGGAAAAATCTGCTTTAAAGAGTATGAAAAACTATCTCTCTACCGATCCCACTTGTCGCAAAGTGCCGTGATCTGATCCGCAAATTTAGCAAGATCTTTGTTTGGCAGCCCTTCATTCTTATTAATAACAGCAAGCAGCCGCTGACCTGCCGCAAGCAGTCGCGCAAATACGTTGGAAGATGCCCGGCTTGTCACTTTTTCCCTCTTCTTTACCTGTTCCCTGCTTCCTTTCTGGATGCATGTGCCCGTTGCCAGATCATATATATCTCCGCTGTAAGGTGCTGTTGCGTCATAGCCCAATTCTTTTTTCAGATGGGCAGCAAAAGAATCACACACAGCATCCTCTCCATGCACGATAAATACTTTTTTCGGCGGATGTTTTAAAAAAGCAGCCGCCCATTTTGTCAGATGGTCCTTATCCGCATGACCACTGATACCCGGCAGATTTTCAATCCTTGCATGGACTTCGATCTGCTCACCGAACAGTTTCACCTCTTTCGCACCATTTAACAGATGAAAACCTAGTGTCCCCGGCACCTGATAACCCACAAACAAAATCGTGGATTCCTTTCTCCAGAGATTATGTTTCAGGTGATGACGGATGCGTCCCGCCTCGCACATACCAGAAGCGGATATAATGACCACCGGCTTCTGGATAAAATTGATCATCTTCGATTCTTCACTTGTGACCGCAGTTTTCAAGCCTGGAAAACCGATCGGGTTGATGCCCTGTCTGATCAGTTCGAGTGCCTCGTCGTCAAAACATTCGGCAACGCTCTTGTGAAAGATGTTTGTGGCTTCTACTGCAAGCGGACTGTCGATGTACACTTCGAAATTCTCAAATTCCGGAAGCAAATGTTCTGTCTTGATACGGCGCAGAAAATACAGCATCTCCTGCGTTCGGCCAACGGAAAACGCAGGAATCACAAGATTTCCGCCACGGATAAAGGTTTCCTTTATCACACGGGCAAGTGCCGATGCGTAATCCGGCGGAACACTGTGGAGCTTATCTCCATATGTTGATTCCATCACCACGTAATCTGCATCCTTCAGATAGACCGGCTCCTTTATGAGCGGATGATTTCCGTTTCCGATATCCCCGGAAAAAACCAGCTTCTTTTCCACACCATCTTCCCAAATCCAGATCTCAATACTGGAAGATCCGAGCAGATGACCGGCATCTACAAAACGGATTTTTAGATCCTGTGCAACTTCCACTTCCGTTTCATAAGCACATGGCACAAAATGCTCCAGCACTCCCTGGGCATCGTCCATGTTGTAAAGAGGAACAACCTCCGGTTTCCCCGCTCTTCTTGCTTTTCGGTTGCGCCATTCTGCTTCAAACATCTGTATGTGTGCACTATCCTTTAACATGATATTACAGAGTTCACAGGTCGCCTGTGTTGCAAAAATCTTTCCCCGGAATCCGTGGCTGTACAACAGTGGGAGCAGACCGGAATGGTCAATATGCGCATGTGTCACAAACACATAATCGATCTCCGCTGCGTTCACCGGTATTTCCTGATTCACATAAAGATCCGGTCCCTGTTCCATTCCACAGTCTACCAGAAAATGTGTATTTCCAAACGAAATAAAATGACAGCTTCCCGTCACTTCATGTGCCGCTCCTAAAAATTCCATTAACATAGCCATCATCTCCTACCAGTTTTATATTGTTATATTACCACATTTTATCTAGTTTTTATATAGTTTTTACCGTTTTTTTATTCAAATCGCACAATTTCTTTTTTGAGACGTTTCATGATCTTTTTCTCCAGCCTTGAAATATAAGACTGCGAGATTCCCATACGGTCTGCCACTTCTTTTTGCGTCATTTCCTCTCCGCCCGCAGTATTTAAACCGAACCGCATCTCTATGATCATCCGCTCTCTTCCCGAAAGTTTCTCGATTGCCTTTCCAAGCAGTTTCCGCTCCACTTCATTTTCAATATCTTTTGAAATAAGATCTTCATCTGTTCCCAGAATATCCGACAACAGCAGCTCATTTCCATCCCAGTCCACATTAAGCGGCTCATCTATGGAAACTTCCAGTTTTGTCTTGCTGCTGCGCCGCAGATACATCAGTATCTCATTCTCAATACAGCGTGAAGCATATGTTGCAAGTTTGATGTTTTTGCCCGGATTAAACGTATTGATTGCCTTTATCAATCCGATCGTCCCGATTGAGATCAGATCCTCCACACCGATTCCTGTATTATCAAATTTTTTTGCTATGTAAACGACAAGCCGCAGATTATGTTCGATCAGCCGCTTTCTCGCTTCTCCGTCCTCTTCCCCCAGATTTTCGATGCATTCCGCCTCTTCCTCTGCTCCAAGCGGTGCCGGCAGCACCTCTGCACCTCCGATGTAATGAACATCATTTTCCCGTCGGAACATCAGGCTGTACAAGGACGGCATAATCTTTAGCTGAAAATGTTCCGGTATACTTACTTTAATATACATATCCCGTTCTCCTTAACCTCTTAAATTTCTTTCATTTAAGAGCATGCGATACCCTGCGTCCGGAAAAAGTTCTTTTCTTCCCAATCCCAGAACTACCGGACACACCTCGATTAGCTCCTTTCTTTTGCAGATTATCATTTTTTCTGCCGTAACAACCTCTATCAGTCCGTTCTCCTCCCCCAGTGAATGAAACGGAATCAGCCTCGCATGCATCTGTTTTTCCTCCATCAGCGGTCGGAGCAGTTCCTCATCAATGATCTGAACCGGCTCTTTTACATACGGATCCATCAAAAGATTTCCCGAATCATAATATGCAGGCAGTTCCAGTTCCCTGTCCTCCTGACAGATCTTCACCTCATATACCTTCTCTTCGATCCTGCGGTAACGTTCCGCCAGACACAGCACAAACAGTCCCGTTGTCAATACAAAAAGCAGACACAGCACAAAGTGCTGCCCTCTGCCAAGTCCGATATAAAGCCACTGCATCGCCCCACCAAGCAGCAGCATTGTCAGATAACAGATGAACCAGTCCTCCAAAAGCCGCTTAGGTCTTTTTTCCCGAAACGCCAAAAAAAGCATCAGCGGATTTACCAGAAAATGAATTACCATCTGATACAGCAGATAATCAGACATACAAAGAAACAGGATCACGCCAACGAACGACGATACCACACTTGCAAAAAGCATGGCACCAAGTCGTGCCTTCCGATGCAGGATCTCATCCGTGAACATCAGCACCAGAAAATCCATCAGACCATTCGTCATCACAAATACATCTATGTAGAGCTCATATTTCACTTTTCCCCTCCTGCCTGTTTGTTTTATGCTCCTTTATTATAAAAAATACTGCCTGTTTATTTTGTCAAAAGGTCTGCCTGTCTTTGGTGATGTTATCTACATGAAGGGACATTTTATTCCAGAATCATGCACCTTTTTTCCTCGTCGTCATTGCAAAAAGAGCTTTCAGATCAACTCCATCTGAAAGCTCTTTTATCCTTCCGCATCTTGTATGTACGGTTTATTTTCTTGTATTCTTTAAAAATTCCGGGATTTTAATATCTTTTTCCTGAACCGTACTCTCCGGACGTTTCGGTTTCTGGATACCACTCATAAATCCTGCTGACGGAACAGATGCTGTACTGCCTGTTGTACCTGCCGCACTGCTTACCGGTCTGGTTCCGAGTCCTCCGTTTACCGGTCTTGCTGAAGGCTTGCTGGAAGCATATTTTAATCCTGCCATACCGGACATGCCCGCCATCATCTTAGGTGCCGGAGCTGCCGTTTCAAGTCCTGTCGCAATGACTGTGATCGTCGCTTCATCCGTCTTCGTTTCATCATATTTTGCACCGAAGATAATATTTGCATCATCACCAGCAAGATCCTGCACATAGCTTGCCGCATCATTTGCATCCATAAGGGAAATATCACCGGAAATATTGATAATGACATGAGACGCTCCCGTGATCGTTGTCTCAAGCAGTGGACTTGCAACTGCAAGTTTTACTGCTTCGATTGCCTTATCATCACCCTTCGCCATACCAATACCGATGTGCGCAAGGCCTTTATCCTTCATAACCGTCTGTACATCCGCGAAATCAAGATTGATCAATGCCGGCAGATTGATCAGGTCTGTAATTCCCTGTACCGCCTGCTGTAATACTTCATCTGCTTTCTTTAACGCATCCGGCATCGTTGTTCTCCGGTCTACGATCTCAAGCAGCTTATCATTCGGAATAACAATGAGCGTATCCACGCTCTCTTTTAAGCGTTCGATTCCGGAAAGTGCATTGACCATACGTGTCTTTGCCTCAAATTTAAATGGTTTGGTCACAACACCGACCGTCAGAATGCCCTGCTCTTTTGCAATCTTGGCTACTACCGGAGCTGCTCCAGTACCGGTACCGCCTCCCATTCCACAGGTAACAAAGACCATATCTGCGCCCTTTACTGCATTCGCCAGATCTTCTGCGTTCTCTTCTGCCGCTTTTTCACCGATTTCCGGCTGTGCCCCTGCACCAAGTCCTTTGGTCAGTTTTTCACCAATCTGAAGCAAAGTAGGTGCCTTGCAGAGATTCAACGCCTGTTTATCCGTATTGATTCCAACGAACTCCACACCACCGATATTTTCATCAATCATCCGATTGACCGCATTGTTTCCTGCTCCTCCAACACCGATCACAATAATTTTGGCATTGGAATCTGTTTCCGTAGTTTTTATTTCAAGCAAGGTAGTTCCTCCTTCTCTCCCTTATAAACTTCTGTCAAATAGCCCTTAAATCTAACCATATACTCTATAATATAATTTTTACAAAAAATAATCAACCTTATTTTGCGAAAAAGAAGAATTATTTTATTCATTTTTTACAAACGTGATATCGCTGGTTTCTTCCGTCCAGCTCTCCATATGCAAAATACCGTTCATTCCGGATATATCTGTATTTTTATAAATATAGGATAAACGGCTGATCTTTTCTGTCATATTATCGGAATTTCCAAGCATGACTGCCACGCCCCCATAATATAAGGTAATCTGCTTTTGTGCATCGTAATTGATCGTATCCGGTATCATCTCATACTTTTTCAGCGTCTGGGTCACGGCAAGCAGTGTTTTTAACGCTTTTTTATCATCAAAGGACAGTTTTTCATACAGAACCACATCATTGCAGGACAATCCTGTGATCTTTGGCACGCCCTCGATCACCCGCGACGAAGTTTCTTCCACAAATCCGTCCTTGTCAAAATACGCATTTTTTCCAATGGAATCTATGTAGAGATAGCCCAGCAGACCTTTTTCATACACATGGATCTGCACACTGTGCGGATTTTTAAGCGTTACCTCCATCGTATCCACAAATGGCACTTCCTTTGTACTGCCGACTTTATATTTCAGATAAACGTACAATGAATTCCAGGAATATGCGTCGTTTAGGATACTCGCCTCGATCTGTTCATCGGAATACAGTTCATTTCCCTTTACCTCTACCTGCTTTACCGTAAACAGTTCTGTCACTGCAAAGCCTGCGAGAACCACGACCAGAAAAAAGCTAAGGATCACGATCGTCTTTATTTTCTTTCGTTTTTTCTTTTTTCTTTCATCACGAATCATGCTGTCATGCCTCTAATTTTATTCCTCTTGACACACTGAGCGCCAGCCCCATCTCCGATAACAGAAACAGGATGGATGTTCCTCCATAACTGATAAACGGCAGTGTGATGCCGGTGTTCGGAATGGTGTTGGTAACCACGGCAATATTTAAAATAACCTGGATCGCTACATGCGCCATGACTCCGACTACAATAAGTGCTCCGTAAAGATCCGGCGCATTGTTCGCTATGACCATAAAACGCCAGATCATAAGAAGAAACAGCAGGATCACGCAGACCGCACCGAACAGTCCAAGTTCCTCACAAATGATCGAAAAGATCATATCATTTTGTGCCTCGGGTACAAAGCCGAGCTTCTGCATACTCTCTCCTAAGCCTTTTCCGAACAATCCGCCGGAACCGATCGCATACAGGCCCTGAAGCGTCTGATAGCCCTTATCATAATTCTCCGGATGCCGCCAGATCTTCAGTCGTTCAGCACGATAGCTCTCAAACATGATAAATACCGCTCCGAATCCGACTCCAAGTCCGCCCATGAGAAAGAATTGCAGATATTTAGGGCTCGCCACAAAAACGAGTGCCACAGCAATTCCTAAAATGATGATCGCTGTACTTAAATTGTTGATCGCAATCACACCCACGATCGGGATCACCATGATAACGACACGTATTACCGTACTGAATTTCCCCATCTGTTTCGGCATACGGCTGACCATCGTCGCTAAGAATATGATCACGCAGACCTTCGCAAAATCTGACGGCTGAAAAGACAGCGGACCCACACGCAGCCATCGTTTAGAACCATTGACACTGGTTCCAATAAAGATAACCGATACGCAAAGAGCAAACGCCAACAGATATGCAGCGTTTGCAAACCGCATCCAGACATGATAGTCGATCCTGGATATCACTGCCATTGCACCAAGACCGAGCGCTGTTGCAAACAACTGCTTTTTCAGATAGTATGCCGCATCCCCAAACTTTACCTCTCCATTGTAGGAACTGGTACTGTAAAGCATTACGAGTCCGAAACAGACTAGAAATATGATAATAAATAAAAGGCTGTAATCAAAATATTCAACTGGCTTTTCATGCTTTGCCCTCTGCCTTTTACTCATCCGCTCACTCCTTTAAGTTTCTTACGATCTCTTTAAACATATCGCCGCGCTGCTCATAACTCTTAAACATATCCCAGCTTGCGCAGGCAGGTGACAGTAAAACGGCGTCTCCGTCCTTTGCACTGTCATAGCAAATCTGTACTGCTTCCTCTAAAGAATCAGCAAATACACTGTCTGTAAATCCGCATTTTTCCGCAGCCGCAGCAATCTTTTCTTTGGTGGCACCGATCAAAACGAGTTTTTTTACTTTTCCATCAAACGCCTGAATCCACTCTTCATATTCCGACTGTTTGTCATAACCGCCGCCGATCAAAAGCGTCGGCCGGTTCATCGCGCGAATGCCCTGAATCGCCGCATCCGGATTGGTTCCCTTAGAATCATTATAAAATTTTACGCCTCGTTTTTCTGTCACATATTCAATTCTATGCTCTACCGCCTGAAATCTTACCAAAACCTCTTTGATCTGTTCCATCGGAACCCCAAAGCTGTCTGCCATTGCTGTTGCCGCCATGACATTTTCATAGTTATGTTTTCCAAGCAGGTTTAATTCTTCTACATTACAGACGCATTCCTCTTTTCCATCCACGCTGCGGCAGATGTTTGTTCCATCCAGATAAAAACCGTCTTTTAATTTTCTCGCACTGCTGAAATAAACAACCTTCGTATGCAGACGCTCACCGAATTTCCGCAAAACCTCATCTTCGTAATTGAGCACACAGGTATCACCCGCAGTCTGATTTTTCGTAATGCTCTCTTTCGCAGCGATATAATTTTCCATCGTGTGATGGCGGTTCAGATGATCCGGTGTAATATTTAAGACCGCAGATACCTGTGGTCTGAATTCCACAGCAGTCTCAAGCTGAAAACTGCTGATCTCCGAGACTGTCACTGTCTCTTCCGTTGTGTCCGCCGCAACGCTGGTATAAGGAATTCCGATGTTTCCGACTACTTTTACATCAGAAAAATAATTTTTCATGATCTCTCCGAGCAGTGCTGTCGTCGTTGTCTTGCCGTTAGTACCCGTGATCGCAAGAATCTTTCCTTTCGCACACTGATATGCTAATTCAATCTCTCCAATGATCGGAATCTTCTTTTCACGAATCTTATTTACCATCGGAAGGTCAGTCGGCACACCGGGACTTAATACCACAAGATCTAACTCATCCATCACACTCTCCGGCAATTCCCCAAGTACGATCTTTGCATCCGAAAAAGCTTCGGACTTTTCTTTTACATGTACTTCTTTTAATTCTTTATTTCCATCAAAAACGATCAGCTTCGCCTGTTTCTTTTGTAATAATTCCGCTGCGGCAACCCCGCTTTTTCCTGTTCCGACGATCAGAACATTCTTTCCTGTAAATTCCATGTTTCTTCCTTTCTGCTGCCTATATTAAAGTGCAAGCAATGCGATCATACACAAAATGGCAGTCGCAATCGAAAATACTGCCACCACCTTTGTCTCAGACCAGCCGCCAAGTTCAAAGTGATGATGTATCGGTGCCATACGGAAAATACGCTTTCCACCGGTCTTTTTAAAATATGTGACCTGAATGATCACGGACAATACCTCAATGAGATAAATAAATCCGACGATCAGGATAAAGAGCGGCATCTGCAGCATATATGCAGTTCCCGCGACAAATCCGCCAAGTGCAAGGGAACCGGTGTCTCCCATAAAGATACTTGCCGGATAAACATTGAACAGTAAAAAGCCGAGTAATGCTCCGACCACCGCACAGGTGATCGGTTCGATCCCACTGTTCGTTCCGACTGCGACAACACTAAAGAATGTCGCGACCATGACCGTGACACTCGATGCAAGACCATCCAGTCCATCTGTAAAATTTACTCCATTGACTGTTCCGATCACTGCGAAAAACAAAAGCGGAATCGCAGCCCATCCAAGATCAAGATATTTTCCTCCGCTAAATGGGATCAGCATTGTAAGTGATACCCCCGATACTTTGACCATATAAACCGCGAATACCGCAGTCACCACAATCTGCAGAAGCATTTTCTGCCATGCAAGCAGACCATCGGAACGACGCAGAACCACCTTTAAATAATCATCCAGAAATCCAATGATCCCAAAACCGACAGTAAGGAATAAAACCGGTATGATCTTCGGATAATCCCTGATATAGATAAGGCTGGTAACGATGACCGCCGCAAGGATGATAATCCCGCCCATGGTCGGTGTTCCCATTTTCTTCTGATGCGACTCAAGTTCCTTCCGCTCTGTCTGCCCAACCTTTAATTTTCTAAGAAACGGTATCACGACCGGTGCTAATGCGGCACTGATCACAAATGCTATGATAACCGGTATTACTACTTGATACGACATAAAATCCACACCTCTTCATTGTACTCTTTTTGCCTTTTGTCCATGCTTTCTCAGTATACGTTATTTTATGTTATTGTGCAAGTGATTCTGTTTTTTCAATTCCAAGATACGGAAGAATATTTTCAAAGACCTCTTTGCACACCGGAGCCGCAATCGTACCACCGTAGTAAACACCCTGCGGATCGTTGATAATGACCAGACACAGTACCGTCGGCTCATTTGCCGGTGCAAATCCAAGAAATGACGAAATATATTTATGTGCACTTCGCGGCAGGGTCTGGGATGTTGCCGTCTTTCCGCCAATCGCATACCCTTCGATCTTTGCATTTTTCCCGCTTCCCTCTGAGACAACCTTTTCTAATAATGTCCGCATCGTCTGCGATGTCTCGTCACTCACAATCCCGTCCACTTCGTCATATTGCAGGATTTCAAGATCCTCTCCATCCGGTGTCTGCACCTTTACCCCAAAATGCGGTGTCACTCTGCGTCCTCCGTTTATAATAGAAGAAACTGTTGTGGCAAGCTGTACCGGCGTGATCTGAAACGACTGTCCAAATGACATCGTGGCAAGTTCCACCTGACCGATATTGTCAAGCGAATGCATGATCGTCGCCGCCTCTCCCGGAAGATCGATATTGGTCTTTGAAAGCAGACCGAACTGCCGGAAATAATCATAAAAATTTTCTGCGCCAAGACGCAATCCCAGTTCCATAAAAACCGGGTTACAGGAGTTCATAAGTCCTTCTTCAAAGCTTTCCGCCCCATGTCCGCCCGTCTTATGACACCGGATACGGCGATCTTCCACGATCTTATAACCCGGGCAGAAAAAATTATCGTTTAAGGTTACCACGCCCTGCTCCAATGCGGCGGATGCCGTAATGATCTTAAAGGTTGATCCCGGCTCATATGTGTCATTGATGCAGGGATTCCGCCACATCTGGTTTAAAAGTTCCTGTTTTTTCGCGTCGTCTATCTTTGCTCCGTCGTCATAATTGAGCACAAACGGTTCATTCAGATTAAATTCCGGCACATTTGCCATGGCATAGATCTCACCGTTCTGCGGATTCATGATAAGAATACTCACATTATCCGCCTGTTTTTGTTCCATGACTTTCGCCGCTACCTGCTCGGCATACATCTGAATATTATAGTCTATGCTGATGACAAGATTATTTCCATCCACCGGATCTAAACGGCTCTCTCCGGCATTTTCGATCTCCACGCCGCGTGCATCCGTCAGTGTCAGTATTTTTCCATTCGTTCCCTGCAGATAATCGTCATATTTTACTTCCAGTCCGATGATGCCCTGATTATCCCCGCCGGTAAATCCAAGCACTTTGGAAGCAAGCGTATCGTAAGGATAATAACGCTTATAATCTTCATCAACTTTCACTCCGGAAAGCCCGTACTCCCGGATCGCATCCCCGACTGATTTATCTACATTGGTCTTCACACGTTCAATCGAACTTACTTTCTCCACACGTTTTCGAACAGTCTCCTCATCCATGCCGAGTTCTTTGGTCAGTACCGCGATCACCGTCTCCGGATCCGTCACCTGACTGTGAATGACTGAGATCGTACACACTGTCCGATTCGCAGCAAGCACCACTCCGTTGCGGTCTAAGATCTGTCCTCGTGCTGCCTTGATATCCCTCTCTCTTTCATGCAGATCTGTCGCCTGCTCCACGTAATATTCCGAACGAAACACCATAAGATAGAGCAGCCTTCCGATCAAAACCCCTGTCATAACAAGAACCATTGCGAATATCACCATTATTTTTTTCCGATAAGCCGTTTTATTCCGATACAAAAAAGCCTCACAAAAACCGTTGTTTCTATCCTATTACGGTTTTTGTGAGGTTATGCTTTTATTCTGATGTCACCACATCAACATTATCCGTGACCGCAGGAGCAACATTCGCCGCCCCCTGTTCCGCGATGTCACTGGTCGGTGTATCCGTAATTCCCTCTTCCGCCTGGCTTTGATCCGGCACTGCTGCCTCCGCCTGCTGACCGCTTGCCGCCGCATTTGCCGCCTTGATCGCTTCCTGCTTTGCTTCCGGAAGCGTCGGATTGACCGGCATCTCTACCGCCATCGGCTCATCCGGATAAATATTTAAATACGGCAGTGTTTCCGCAAAAATCTCCTGTGCAATTCCCTGTGCGTAACTACTGTGCGCCTCATCTTCTGAATTCGGCTCGTCCACAATGACATAGACCATAAGCTGTGGTTTTTCCTGCGGTGCATATCCGATAAAAGACACCAGATAATTTCCCTGTCCACGCGGTATCTTCTGAGCCGTTCCTGTCTTTCCACCCATCGAATATCCGTTTACCTTTGCATATTTTCCGGTTCCGCCCTCGGAAACTGTGGAATACATATATCCCTTTACCTTCTCGGATGTTGCTTCCGAGACTGTCTGTTTGATCAGTGTATTGTCCATAGTCTGAATGGTGTTTCCGTCTTCATCTGTTATTTTTTTGACAACATGCGGCTGATAATAATAGCCTCCGTTGATCAGGGAACAGAACGCACCGCTCATCTGGATCATCGTAGTATTAAAGTTCTGTCCGAATGAATTTGTTGCAAGATCCACCGCTGTCATGGAATCTTTTGTGTAGATCAGTGAATCCGTACGTGCCTCACCCGGAAGATCGATATTGGTCTTTTGTCCAAAACCGAATATTTTCTGATACTCCACAAAATTGTCTACCCCGATCGCATAAGACATCTGCATCAATGCATCGTTGCAGGAATTCATAAGCGACTCGCGGATTCCCTCCATACCATGACCATTACGGTTCACACAATGAATTGTAGAACCAGCTACCACTTCTGATCCGTCGCACAGATAAGTTTCCTCTCCGCTCAAAGTTCCTGTTTCAAGTCCTGCAGCTACCGTGAAGGGCTTTGCTGTGGAACCCGGTTCATACGTTTCCGTCAGACAATAATTCTGCCACAGACCGTTTAGCGCATCCAGTTTTTCCTCATCGCTCATCACGTCAATCTGTTCCTGCGTATAATATGCGCTCAAATCTCTCGGATTGCTGGAATCATAATTCGGATACTGTGCCATTGCAAGCACTTCCCCATTCTGCGGATTCATGACCACAACTGCCGTATACTTACTTCCTGCGCCTTCTCTTGCGACATTCGCATTTTCTGCCTGAAACTGTGCGATTTTTTCTTCCACGATCGACTGGATGTTCAGATCAATCGTCGATACCACAACATTGCCGTCTTCCGCCGGTTTGATCGTCTTTTCAAAATTATTATCGGAGTTTAAATAACCGTACTCTCTGCCATTTACACCATTTAATGTACTGTTATAAGAATTTTCGATTCCTGCCATTCCAACATTTCCGGAAGTCGTAAAGCCGATCACCGAACTTCCGATCGAACCATATGGATATTTTCGGATATATTCTTTTTCAAACCATACACCATCAATATCCGGATTGTTGTCCTTATCTTCCTGCAGTGCCACAAATGCCTGAATCTGATCATAAGGAAGACGCTTTTTTAAAACATTGTACTGTTTCTTCGGCTCATCCTTAATAAGCTTGTGCAGTTCATCCGCATTCAGATCCGGAAAGCACTGCACAAGTGCCGCGATCGTCGGTTCGATTTTTTTTGTGTTGCTGTTTAATACCTTGCAGTCCAAAATGACATTATAAACATCCGTGCTGGTCGCAAGAATTGTCCCTTTTGCATCCACAATATCACCACGCCGGTACGGGATTGTAGAACTGTCATATTCCTGTTGGGACAACACGATCTTCTCATACTTCGATCCGCTCGTATACTCGATATACATCAATCTTCCGATCAACCCAATCAAAGCCGCTGATATTCCCACAAACACCACCAGCAGCTTCTTTTGCATTTTTCTTGAAAATTTTGTCGGAATTTTTTTTCTTCTTTTTGTCACTCCATCACCCTGTCATACATCTCTATTTTGACGGAATGTCACCGTACTGGTTCATATAATCGTCATTTGCGATCTCGTAATACATAATCTGATCGGAAGAAGCATAAACCATACCAAGCTGATTGACCGCAACATCCTTAATGTGGTTTAAATCCACCGATGTCTCGATTCGCTTTCTTGTTGCTGCATTATCTGTTGTTATATCCGTTACCTGGCTCTCCAATCTGGAGATCCGGCTCATACGCTCTGTAAGATCTGACTGCAATCTGATATATGCCACACAGGACAGACACGTCACCACTACTGCCATTGACAAAAACATAACATAACCGCGGTTCATGCGCAATGCTTTTTCCTGATTTCTTCTTGCCACACGCTTATTATGCCGTCTTCTCGCTTCCTGCTCCCGGTCAATATGCTCCTGCCTTTGTCTGCGCTCATCCGGAACTGCTTCCACTCTGCGCACGGTATTTCCATCTATATAGGTATCTGTCGTATAAACTCTCTCATAACGATCTATCCGCCGTCTTGCTTCCATTTTTTGTTCTCCCTCTTTTTGGTCTTACTTTACTGTCATATGCCGTTCAAACACTCTCAGCTTTGCGCTCTTTGCGCGTTTATTTTCTTCCAGTTCCTCTTCCGACGGCAAAATCGGTTTTCGCGTGATTACCTTTCCCTTTGAAACTTTTCCGCATACGCACACTGGAAATTCTTTCGGGCAGGTACACGGATTTTCATTCTTCCGAAAACTCGTCTTCACGATCCGATCCTCCAGCGAATGGAATGTGATGATGCAAAATCTTCCATCCTCTGTCAGAAGGTCGATCATCTCGTCCAGATTATCCTGCAAAACTTCCAGTTCACGATTCAGTTCAATACGAATCGCCTGAAACGTGCGTTTTGCCGGATGTCCTCCGGTCGCCTGTACCTTCATCGGTATGGACGCTCTTATGATCTCTGTAAG
Source organism: uncultured Roseburia sp. (assembly GCA_964388945.1). GTDB lineage: Bacteria > Bacillota > Clostridia > Lachnospirales > Lachnospiraceae > Roseburia_D. Next base: position 18,596 of record CAYMCM010000026.1, on the reverse strand, counting down.
TTCCCCGGTTGTTTCAATTTCTTTTTGCTGGCGTTTTTGCACAATATGCTTCGCGATGTTCTTTGCAAAACGGTCTTCTCCGAAATCCCGTATGATACGGTACAGCTCCTGCTCAGAATATCCGTTCACAATATCCTTCGCCGTCCGGCTCTGTCTCTGATCCATCCGCATATCAAGCGGAGCGTCCTCTTCCCGGTAAGTAAATCCCCGTTCCGGCGTATCAAGCTGAAACGAAGAAACTCCGAGATCTAAAAGAATTCCGTCCACCTGCGTGATCCCGATCTTTTGCAGTTCTGATTTCATCGCCGCATAATTGCTTCTTATGATGGTAACACGATCCTTATAATCTAAAAGCCGCTCTGTAGCTGCCGCGACCGCATCCGCATCCTGATCAATGCCGATCAGTCTTCCGTTTCCGGAAAGTCTCTTCGCGATCTCATAAGAATGCCCTGCTCCGCCAAGTGTCCCATCCACATAAATTCCATCCGGCTTAATATTTAAATTTTCGATTGTCTCCTGAAGCAATACTGATTTATGGTTAAATTCCATGATCTCCTCCAAATTTCAAATTAAATACCAAGTCCCAGATCTGCCATATGCTCTGCGATCTCATCCATATCATCATATGAATTAGATTCCTGCCACTTATCTTTATCCCAGATTTCCACCCGGTTAAAGACACCGACCGAAACAACATCCTTTTCAATGCCCGCATATTCCCGCAAAACTGCCGGCAGCAGGATTCTCCCCTGCTTGTCCACCTCACAGCTTGCCGCTCCTGCGAAAAAGAACCGTGCGAACTTTCTTGCATCTTTTGTTGTAAGTGGTACATTACGGAATTTTTCTTCGATGTTTTCCCATTCATGCTTCGAATACACAAATAAACAGCCATCCAGTCCCTTTGTCACTACAAATTCATCTCCAAGCTGTTCTCTGAATTTGGACGGAACGATCAGTCTGCCTTTTGTGTCAACTGTGTGATTGTATTCTCCCATGAACATAGAGCACACCTCTGCCAGTAAACAGGTATTCTGCGAGTTTTAAGATAAGAGCCACTTTCTGCCACATTATCTCCCACTCTGTACCATCATCTACCACTTTCCTCCACTTATTGAATAATAATACCCCTTTCCCACAAAAAAAGCAATAAAAAATACGCAAAAACCTTATTTTGGTTTTTGCGTATTTTGTCCGGAACGCATTTTCCTTCGCCTATGCGCCCTCTGCTTCACAAAGCTCCACATACTCTGCGATCAATTTGTCCAATTTCACACTGAGCAGATAACTCACATCAAAATCATTTAACGTTTCCAATGAATGGTCTAATTTCTTCCGTGCATCTTCGATTTCTGTCTGCAGTATTTCTTTTCTTTGTTTCACCATCTCGTTCTCCAAAAATTTCTTTTTATCAGAATTGCTGCACATGCCGTTTTTGTTTTGCCTGACGAAAGAACCTTATAATACTCTTTACCGCCTGTTCATTCATTGCCACAATGCTCTTTATATCTTGTTCCACATCCTTTTTTTGTTCCAGATACTCTTCATGACTCTTCTGGATAAATGCGATCAAAGCATCCGGCGTCTGAAGCTCAATCATCTTTCCGGCATGTTCCCGCGCCTCCGGTGTATTCAGGTACTCCCGCAGACTTATTTTTAATTTTTCCTCATATACACAGTGATCTTTCAGATTGCCCGGATAGATCCTGTTATGCGGAAACGTAAAATAATCTGCCAGATAATGTGTTACCTGTCCCAGATTTCTATAATATTTTGATCTTTGTCTTTTGTACTTTTTCTGATAGTCCGAGGAAAGCCTCTCAATTTCTCTCTTTACCTGCGGAAAAGTTCCGGTCATCTCATGCTTCTTATATAAAAAAGAAGGCTTACAGTCCGGAAGTATACTTCCTATATAGAAAGATAACTTATGCTTCCTCAACTCTCCGTCGTCCAGATTTCTCACCAAATAGCGTGCCAATGAAATGTGCGATTTTTTTCTCATGCAAAATCCCTCCATGACCTGTGAAAAACATCTAAGAAGCTTACATAGGTATTGTACTTCGAAGATTTTCTTTTTTCAAGCTTTTTGCGACTTTTTCATGGAGTTTTTTCTGTCATTTTCTTACGTTTTTCGACTTTATGCGCGCGAAAAGCTTGCACATTCCGTATCTGCCGACTGACAGACCTTACCGCCAGCGATCCCGATATGATCCGCTGTGCACATACATTTGCTCTCGTCGTTGAACTTGCAGTGTTTTGCCTTACATCCGACCTTAATTTCTTCTTTCGGACTGCAGGAACAGCGGTTGGATGCTCCTTCTCTTCTTTCTTTAAAGCTGCTGCAGCAGGTTTCACCGGCGCTCATTGCCGCCTGCCCCTCTACGAGAATATCTCCTTTTCCACAGCACCGATCCGTATTATACACACAATTTACCACCGAACAATCTAATCTTGTCATAATCTTCTCCTTATTTATATATTTTTCTTCTTTGATTACAGTTCTTTGACTGTAACAACAGTATCTGCTGTTTTTTCTTTCTTATACGTGTATGTATTTTCCATTCTTTTCCTTTGTTCAGAAGCACTTTTTATCCGCATACATATTTTAATTGTTTTTTAGTTGTTTTTAACTTTTTTAACCTAATAAAATTGTTGTATTTCTACAATCTTTTCCATTTTTCGCATTTTCTCTTCCTTATTTTTTTGAATTAATGTATAATATAATCATACTTAGATTGCAGTTCAGTTTTTTAGTCATTTTTTAACCATTTTTAACAAGGAGGCCATGCATATGAACCTTAAAAAAAATAATTCATCTAAAAAAACACCTACTACCAAAGTATCCATCCTTTCCAGTATCCGCGGCAAATTACTGGTTCTCGGATGTGTATCCATCGCAACTACTGTCATCCTCGGTCTTACCGGTATTTATCTGATCAACAGCAGTAACTCGAATAATCAGGTACTCGCTGACATCAATCAGATCAACCTACTGCAGAATGAGAACCAGACGCTCGATGTGTCCTTTTTATACGATCTCGACACTTCCTATAACGACACCAAAATGGACAACCTGAATCAGATGAGCTCTGCTGCTGAAGATGCCTTAAAGCATACGAAATCCAGTTTCCGTTCTGATCTAACACAGATTTCAGACGATATCGACACTACGATAAGCAACAGTTCTGATCTTTTTTCATCCATCATTGAACGCGGTTTTTCCACGGACAGCGGTATGTATGCAGATTTTATGGCACCGGACGAAGCTTTGGAGGGCTGCTTTTCCGATATGGGCGAAGAAAGTGACTGGATTGATGGTACCTGGACAGATGCTGCACTTGCTTCCGCAGAAATTGTAAATGTAGACGGTGTCAATTACCATCATGTAACCTACAGCACTGCCTGGGAAGGCAACGGAAAGCGAAATTACCTGATTGTACGTGTCGGCGGAAATGGTATCGAATATACCGGAAAAGTTTTCATTAACAATATCGTGGTCAATGACAGTGAAAGCGTGGATCTCTCCACTCTGACTGCTTCCGACCTTTCCAAATCCTACGGCGCATATACAGATCTTGATGCGGCTACGTTCAACAATACGCCAAGTGTCTGTTATCAGGCAGGTTTTAGCGGTTCTAATCCTGACTGGCAGGAAACTTCCGTAGAAATTCCGATCGAAGGCTGTTCCTTTGACACCTGTCAGAAAGTTTCCGTTGATCTGTATTTTGAAGATACACAGGTTCCTACACTCAGAACGGCTGTCGCATTAAATGAAAAATACGACTTTGCATCCAACTTAGACGATCTGAATGATGATTTTGCCTCTTACAGCAAATCCGTTGCGGAAGGAAATGATTCCACGGAAGCCGCTTCTAAAATTCAGTCCAGACTTACAGAAATGAAAAACAACATCGGTTTATATGTCGTAAATTCCGACATCGTAACCACAGGTACTTCTGCTCTTTCCCAGAAAGAAGATGCATTCAATTCCATGCAGGATTACGACAAAAATATTATAGAGCTGAAATCTGAGAACAATGAAATCAACAACAACCTGACCAGCCTTACTTCCGACGTACGTTCCACGATCGAGAAACAGACCGAAGATTCCCGCATCACAATGACCGCCCTGATCGGTATCGTATTTGTGATCGGTGCCGTTTTGATCGTTGCAATCTTACTGTATGTCACCGCAAGTATCCAGAAGAGTGTCGGCAGTTTCCGTCATACCCTTTCTGACATTTCAAACGGCAACATGACCGTACGTGCAGCTACCGGTAAAGGTGATGAATTTGACATTTTCGGTCATTCCCTCAACCAGATGGCAGACAAACTTACTGCTACCTTAAAATCGGTTGTTCAGATCGCAGGAGATTTAAAAGTAAGTGGTTCCAGTCTCGAACAGATGGCGCAATCCACCAATGAGACTTCTTCCCAGATTGATCTTGCGATCACCGGAATCGCAGACGGTGCTACCAATCAGGCTGAAGATGTGGAACAGACCACACACCAGATCACAGATCTCGGAAACTTCATGGATGATATGGTTTCCAATGTGGGCGAGCTTGACAATACTTCGGCTCATATGAAAGATGCAAGTGACGAAGCTTTCCAGATCTTAAACGGTCTTAGTGCTTCTAACCAGAAGACCACCGATGGCATCAACAAGATCTCCGATCTGATCCATACTACAAATAATTCCGTACAGGAGATCAAAGAAGCTGTTTCCCTGATTTCATCCATTGCAAGTCAGACCAATCTCCTCTCCTTAAATGCCAGCATCGAGGCTGCAAGAGCAGGAGAAGCCGGAAAAGGTTTTGCGGTCGTTGCTTCCGAAATTCAGCAGCTTGCAGATCAGTCCGACAAATCCGCAGACACGATCTATCAGGTTATCACAAACCTGACAGAAAACTTCCAGAACACAATGTCTGTTATGGATGAAGTTGTTCAGGCAACCTTAGAGCAGAACGAAAAGTTAAATGAAACACAGACGCAGTTTAATATTGTACGTGGCGGCATTGACCAGTCCAGAGACAAGACTTCCATCATCAAAGCTTCTATCGAAGAATGCAACAAGGTCATCATCAATGTAAACGAGCTTATGATCAACCTTTCTGCTATTTCTGAAGAGAACGCTGCCTCCACAACCGAAACCGCAAACTCTATGCAGGTATTAAACCGCACGATCAACGAACTGCTTGCAGAGTCCCAGAAGCTGCTTGCCGCTTCTTCTGCGCTGGAAAAAGACATGCAGAGCTTTATCCTGTAAGTTTCTACAAATCCAATAAAGCGATAAGACTTATATTCAGAACAGCCCGGAAAACCGATCGGTTTTCCGGGCTGTTCTTTTCATATTGTTCTCTTTTTTCTCAGATCCTACTTTTCTTCCTGCGGCAGTTCTTCACGGATCTGTTTCGTACGGATCTCTTCACAGATTGCCTGGATGAAATCAGCAAGCGGTTTTACGCCTTCATCTCCTGCAAATCTGCTTCTGACAGAAACGGTACCGTCTGCTTCCTCCTGCTGTCCTACAACCAGCATATACGGCAGTCTGCTCATTCTTGCCTCGCGGATCTTGTAACCAATCTTTTCGGAGCGGTTATCTACGGCAGCATCCACACCGTTTTTCTTTAACTCTGCGCATACCTTATCTGCGTATTCCTCATATTTATCAGAGATCGGCAGTACACGTACCTGTTCCGGGCAAAGCCAGGTCGGGAATTTTCCGGCATACTTTTCAATCAGCCATGCCAGTGTTCTCTCATAACATCCGAGCGAAGTACGATGGATGATGTACGGACGCTTCTTTTCTCCGTCCTGATCAATGTAATACATATCAAAGTTTTCTGCGATCGCGCAGTCAAGCTGGATCGTAATCATGGTATCTTCCTTGCCATACACGTTCTTTGCCTGAATATCGATCTTAGGTCCGTAGAACGCAGCTTCCCCGTCCGCTTCTACGAAATTAACGCCTTTTTCTCTTAAAACCTCACGCAGTGCTTCCTGAGTACGATTCCAGTATTCATCATCGCCAAGATATTTCTTCTTGTTTGCCGGGTCCCATTTGGAAAGCCGGTAAGTAACCTCTCCTTCCAGTCCAAGAACACTTAAGACATGGTAAGACAGATCAAAACAGCGTTTTAACTCTTCTTCTGCCTGATCCGGGCGGATAACAAGATGTCCTTCGGAGATCGTAAACTGACGTACACGGGTAAGTCCATGCATCTCACCGGAATCCTCACAGCGGAATAAGGTTGATGTTTCACTCATACGATACGGCAGGTCGCGGTAGGAATGCTGTTCGTTCTTGTATACAAAATACTGGAACGGGCAGGTCATCGGACGAAGCGCAAATACTTCTTTGTCCTGTTCTTCATCACCAAGTACAAACATACCGTCCTTGTAATGATCCCAGTGTCCAGAGATCTTGTACAGATCGGATTTTGCCATCAGTGGTGTACGGGTACGCACATAACCCCAGTCATTATCTTCGAGATCTTCGATCCATCTCTGGAGCTTCATGATCATCTTGGTTCCCTTCGGTGTAAAGAGCGGAAGCCCCTGTCCGATCACATCGACTGTAGTAAAAAGCCCCATTTCACGTCCGAGCTTATTGTGATCCCGGCGTTTTGCGTCCTCTAATTTTTCCAGATATTCATTCAATTCTTCTTTTTTGTTGAATGCCGTACCATAAATTCTCTGCAGACGCGCTTTTTCAGAATCCCCTCTCCAGTAAGCCATAGAAGATGAAGTAAGTTTAAATGCCTTGATACCTTTTGTTGTCATCAGATGCGGCCCTGCGCACAGATCCACAAATCCCCCCTGATCGTAGAAAGAAATCTCTGCATTTTCCGGCAGATCTTCGATCAATTCCACCTTGTACGGTTCATTTCTATCCTTCATAAGTTGGATTGCTTCCTGACGCGGCAGTGTGAAACGTTTCAATTCATGACCTTCCTTGATGATCTTTTTCATCTCCGCTTCCAGTTTATCCAGATCTTCTCTGGAAAATGGCTGTGCATCAAAGTCATAGTAAAAACCGTCATCGATTGCCGGTCCGATCGTTACTTTTGCATCCGGAAACAGCCGCTTCACTGCTTCTGCAAGCACATGAGATGCGGTGTGACGGATCACACGCAACCCTTCTTTGTCATTCGCCGTCAAAATGTTCAATGCGCAGTCTCTATCAATCACGGTACGCAGATCTACCACTTCTCCGTCTATCTCACCCGCACATGCCACACGTGCAAGTCCTTCGCTGATATCTTTTGCAATATCATAGACGCTCTTTGCTTCGCTGTACTCTTTGCTTGAACCGTCTTTTAATGTAATCTTCATTGCTAAATCTCCTTTTTGCTAATTTTCATTTTATAAATCAGGTATGATCTCTGTCTCTAATTGAATCTTAAGCAGTCCTCATCTTCATCTTCCCAGAAATCATCCATATATGCCTCGTTATCCACATCATCCGCCGGATAACTGCCGTTATAACAACCATTGTGGCTTCCGATCATTGTCTTTCTTTTCGGTGAAAATATAATCCCCAACAAAATTCCTGCCAATGTGCAGGTGGTCACAGTCAACAACATTTCCCGCTTACTTACTACTTTTTCTTCATCCAGATTTGAAAACATCTCTTTTAAAATTTTCATATATCTCTCCTTTTCACCGTAAACTTTTAAAATAAGGGAAACGCCTTCTGTCGCTCGTGCAAGCATACACCCTTTTCTTCATCGCCATTACAAAAAAGCCCCTTGTATTACATTACATAATACAAGGGACGTATCTTCACGCGGTTCCACCCTGGTTATCCGCCATCCTGTTGTTTCTCTGCCTGCCATTTATATAATTCAGCCAGATACAACCTGACATACGAATCGCTCATTCGATGGTAACGGAATCACCGGACCGGATTGGGATCACTCAGAGCTGGTCTTCAACTGCTTCCGGCAAAGATGCTCGCAGCATTTACATCTCTCTCTGCTGCCGTCCGGCAATCTACTCGTCTCCTCAACGCATTTTCTTATTTCATAGCTATTCTAGTACGTTTTTTTCAAAATGTAAAGACTTTTTGTGTATTTACTCAAAAAATTTCATGGTCAAATCGTGATCAAAACATAAAAATCCGGTGTCTTGGGAAATCCCAAAACACCAGAAAACACTATATTTCCTACTTGTTCATACAGCAATATTTATATTTCTTACCGCTTCCGCATGGACAAGGATCGTTACGTCCGACTTTCTTTCCTACAATAACAGTACCGGATTTTTTCTGCTCTAAGAACAGTTTCTTTCTGGTCAGATCATCGAAAATATCATTCCACATCGGGAGTTCATATAACCAGTCTGCCTTTGCGTCCACCATGTTCTTGTAGAGTTTTTCCTTATCAAATGCAAGACTCACATGTGTATCCTCTTCCATCGTATCGATCGGATTCGGCTCCACAAGACTGTCGTTGATTCCGTCTAAGAAACCAGTCATATCCATAATGCTCAGATTATACTTCTCAGCAAGTTCCTTTACGGTTCCCTCTACTTTTTCGTCCGGATTGGTAAGAAGCTGTTCATATACACCTTTTTCCAGAAGAAAATATCTCTGCCAGAAATTCTGAAGTTCTCTTTTATCGGTATGCTGATTATAGGCAACTTTCTGCCATTCTTCTAATAAAGCCATTTTATAATCCTTCCTTTGTTTCCATCATAATTTTTTTGCGTTTGCACACAGCTAATAGTATACCGCAACTTATAGATTTTTTCAAACTTTTTTGCATAGTTTCCAAAGTTTCGTTCATACTATGATTAACCGGTAAAAAGCAACGCATACCCCCATCCGTTCTTTTTACCGGTTCTACCAAAGACACCAATACTTATCCTCCCCGCCTGCGGCAGCATACCCCGCCGCCGCGAGCAGGCAAAAAGTGCATTCGGCTTTCTTGCCGGAATGCACTTTTTCTGTCTATTTTCAAATTTCCATCTTTTTTCGTCAATTTGTCCAGGATTTATTTTTATTTGACGAAGCGGCAGATTTTTACTATGATAGAAACAGTAATCAATCTATGCACATGAGGTATTTTCTATGAAAAAAATAAAACAGATCCTTGCGATCTTAGGATGCATCCTTCTGGTTGCTCTCTATGTCTCCACGCTTGTATTTGCGCTGATCGGAAGCAGTGATGCCATGAACCTGTTCCGTGTATCCATTTACGCCACCGTCGTAGTTCCGGTTCTGATCTGGGCATATTCTTTCATTTACCGTTTGTTGAAAAATCATTATTCCGATCATACCACCGAAAACGAGGACAACTCCGTCAAAGATCCGGATGAAGAAAAGACCACAGCGCTTTAATGTGCACTGTGGTCTTTTCTTTAATCTTTTTAAGATTCTTCCGTACTCTCTGCCACTTCTTCTGTTCCTTCTTCCGGTACTGCCTCTAACTCGGTATCCTCCTCTTTCGTCAGATTGGAAACCGTCTTTGCAAATGCATTTTTTATGGTCGTCGATACCAGATAGACTGTATCATTGCCCTCTGACATCAGATAATCCTGATTTAAAAGGCTGTTATTCATACCAAATGTAAATACATATTCCTGATCTGCAGTCTTTACATGTACGGTCTGTGTCGGCGCATCAAATCCATAATCAGAAATATCATCATAATCTTTTACTTCATCTTCTGCCGTGACTTTCGTGACATTTGACAACAATGATACAACTGCATCCTGATCGAGCGGAATGGAAGGATCTCCATCATATATCCAAGTTCCGTCCGTTTTGCTAAAAGCAAGCTCTGCTCCATCATTTTCATAAGAAAACGCCGTAATATCATCCGCGCTGATCTCTGCCACGGTTATCTTTTTGGCTTCTGTCTCATTCTTTTCTTTTTCCTCTGCCTTATCGTTGTATACACGGATGCCCAACCATGCACCGATGCACACAACAAGCAGAACTACAAGTGCTATAAACTGCTTTTTTTGTTTTTGCATTATTTCTTTCTCCTTACTGCCCAGATTCCGATTCCTGCTCCAAGAAGTATAAGCGGCAGCACAACAACAAATCCCACCGCAGATAAAACGACTGTCATGCTTGATACTGTAACTTTTGCTGTATCATACTCCTTAACCGGGATCACAATCGAAGAACCATCGTCATCGCCCGCAAAACTGCCCACACAGGACGAGAACAATTTTGCATTGTTGCCGGATACCATCTGGTCTGCATCATCACTAAACATCATTGCACTTCCAAATACAAACAACCTCGCTGTACGATCATCGTCTACCTTCTTCTCCGCTTCGAGACCAATCACAAACGGTCCGTCCACATCTGTGTCCTCCTTCTCATAAGATGCCATATTCACCACATCCGTCTTAGAAAAGGATGTGGCGGAAGAAGTTAAAAGATCCGTATATGTGATATCTGCACCGTCTTCCGCTGCCGGATGCGTGATTCCACGGCAATACGGAGCAAAGATATAACTGTCGGACACCGAAGCCGTCCATTCAGACGATTCAATTGCCGGAAGCAGATAAAATGGATTCTGATAATAACTGTTTTTGTCCGTTTCCACTACCATGCCTTTTTCCAAGTGAATTTCGTATGCCGACAAGACAGTTTCAAAATTCGGAAGTTCTTTATCCGTGTAAGTTGCCGTAATAAACGCTTTTCCACCCGCCGCAAGGTAATCAGATACTTTCTTTGCATCATCCTCTGAAAAATCTGAGGTCGGTCCGTTTATGATGATTGCTTCGGCATCTTCCGGAATCCCCTCACTCTTTAACAGCGTAAGCGAACTGACATCCATATTTGCCTTTTCACATGCTTCTGCAAAGACCCCGGAAAGCTCCGTCTCACCATGTCCGGTAATCTCATAAACGACCGGCATATCCTCATTTACCACATAGGCAATCGCACTTGTAAGCTGTCCTTCTCCATCATATCCCGTTGTCTGCTGGGAATATGTAGAATAATCAATCGATGTCTCATAAAGTTCACTATAATCAATGACTTTTGAACGCTTTGCACTCTCAACAATAATACTGTCTGCGGACGGTGCTGTATCCGTATAATTCGTATAAAACTGCGGATATATCTTCGGGTCTTTGTAGACAACGGAAACATGGGAAGACGCATCCTCATATTTTTCAAGCATTGAGGCTAATGTCGTATCTCCGGATTCCAGCGTACTCTTTGCACTTAAAACATAAACGGTGACATCTTCTTTCAAATCCGCCAGATAATCCTTCGTGTCTTTCGTGATCGTATAAAGCTTCTCATTTGTCACGTCAATCTGCGTCAATGTGGACGGAAGTGCTGCAACCCCAAGATTTAATACAACTGCCACTGCAATCCCGGCAGCCACCATACCGGTACTGAAAACACCAAGCCCGATCTTTTTACGGCTCATGCTCCAGCGCCTTTTCTGAATGGACTGTGCCGTCAGAAAGAGAAACAGGATCGTCACCGATATATAATAGACCACGCCGGTCAGATCTAACACACCGCTGCAAAATTTATCCAGATGCGCCGTCAGATCGTAACAGCCTAAGATTTTAGTCAATATATTTCCACTAGTCGATATCAGATTTGTAATCCCGCCCATCATATAGCCCAAAAACAGCAGTCCGAACGTCATGACCGCAGAAATGACCTGACTTTCAGTCAAGGACGATACAAAGGTTCCGATCGCAATACAGGTGATACCATACAGCCAGAAACCGAGGATCGCCACATAAGACTCTTTGATCGGAACACTTCCGAATGCCTTTAAAAACAGCGGACTGAGTGCGATTACTGCAGCCGCAGCCGAAAAGACCGAAACCATCGCGAGAAATTTTGCAAAAACGATCTTTCCCAACGATACCGGAGAAGTCAATATCAACTGATCTGTCTTTTTATTCCGTTCCTCCGCAAATACACGCATGGTCAACACCGGAACCGTGATCAAAAAGATAAATGTGATTGCTGATAAACTGTAAGAAACATATGCATACCCATACGAAAGGTTGTATACAACAAAGTAGAGTCCATACAGGCACAAGGTAACAGCGATGAAAAGCCAGCCGATCACGGACTGAAAATAAGATTTGAATTCCCGTTTAAAAATCGCAGACATTACGCAACCACCTCCTGCTCATTTTTCTGTACCGTTTGATTTTTTTGTGAAGTAAGTTCCAGGAAAATCTCCTCTAAGGACTTGCCTTCTGCCTTCATCTCAAGAATAGGAAGTCCTGCTTTTGCAAATGCAAAAAACACCTCTTCGCGGATATCCGCTCCTTTTTCGGCAGAAAGAACCGCCGATACAGTCTGCTCTTCTGTTCCCTTAGTCACACGGTATTTCTGCACCTGTGAGACAGTTTTTAAAACTTCTTCCGCCTCTTCTGCTCCTGCCTTTACAAGCAGCTCGATCTCCTGTGCCCCGGACATCATAAGCGTTAAGTTTTCTGTGGAATCACTTGCCACCAGCTTTCCTTTAGAAATGATAAAGATGTGGTCGCAGACCGCGCTGATCTCTGAGAGAATGTGTGAGCTTAAAATCACCGTATGTTTCTCCCCGAGCTTTTTGATCAGTTCCCGGATCTCAATGATCTGTTTCGGATCAAGTCCCACAGTAGGCTCATCCAGAATAATAACCTCCGGATATCCGATGACTGCCTGCGCAAGTCCGACTCTCTGACGATAGCCTTTGGAAAGATTGCGGATCAGACGATCCTTCATGTCCACAATTTTCGTAAGTTCCATGACTTCCTTTACGGATGCTTTCCGCTTATCTTTTGGAATCTGCTTTAATTCCGCCACAAAATTCATATATTCCAGCACTGTCATGTCCATATAGAGCGGCGGCAGCTCCGGGAGATAACCGACACATTTTTTCGCCTCCTCCGGCTGCGCAAGCACATCAAATCCATTGATCTTCACTTCTCCGTCAGTCGCGCCGAGGTATCCGGTAATGATATTCATTGTCGTCGATTTTCCTGCGCCATTCGGTCCAAGAAAACCGTAAATCCTGCCCGACTCAATAGTAAGGCTCAGATCATTTACCGCAACGTGATCACCATATTTTTTCACCAAATGATTGATCTCAATCACTGTTACTCCTCCTTGTCTTTAATACATATTTTTTCCAATATCAAGGTTATTAGTAAAATGTGTTAAAAAGAAGTTAAATCTGTGTTTTTTCTGTGAAAGAAAAAAGACCATGCACGACTGTACATGATCTTTCTACTCTCTTTGCTATTTTCCGCATTTTTAGCGATAGATAATATCGTCTCTTCCCGGTCCGTTGGATACCATAGTAATCGGAAATCCAATCTGTTTTTCTACAAATTCAATATATTTCCGGCAATTTTCCGGCAGATCTTCATATTTTTTGATGCCGCGGATATCGCATTTCCAGCCCGGAAGTATCTCATAGACCGGTTTTGCTTTCTTTAACATCGTAGTTGTCGGGAAATCTGTCGTAACCTTTCCGTCAATATCATATCCGACACACACCGGAATCTCATCCAGATAACCCAAGACATCCAATACCGTAAACGCAACATCTGTTGTACCCTGAAGTCTGCATCCGTATTTAGAAGCCACACAATCGAACCATCCCATACGTCTCGGACGTCCTGTAGTCGCGCCAAATTCGCCGCCGTCTCCGCCGCGTTTTCTGAGTTCGTCCGCCTCATCACCAAAGATCTCACTGACAAATTCACCTGCACCTACTGCACTCGAATATGCCTTACATACGGTAACAACCTGTTTTATTTCATAAGGAGGAATCCCTGCACCGATCGCACCATAAGCCGCCAGTGTAGAAGAAGAAGTCACCATCGGATAAATACCGTGATCCGGATCTTTTAAGGTTCCAAGCTGTCCCTCTAAGAGAATGTTCTTGCCCTCTTCGATCGCTTTCCAAAGATAAGCAGAAACATCACACACATACGGTGCGATCATATCACGATAGCCCTGCAGTTCTTTTACGATATCTTCCGGCACAAGGAGCGGTTTGTGATACAAATGCTCTAACAGTATATTTTTCTGTGCACAGATACGCTCTGCTTTTTCGCGGATCGTAGCATCATCAAAAATCTCACTGACCTGAAAACCGACTTTTGCATATTTATCTGAATAGAACGGCGCAATTCCCGATTTGGTGGAACCAAAAGACTTTCCTGCCAGACGCTCTTCTTCATACTGGTCAAAAAGAATATGATAAGACATTACGATCTGTGCCCGGTCGGAGATCAAAATCTTCGGTTCCGGAACATTACGGTCTGTAAGTGACTTAATCTCTCCCATTAACTTCGGAACATCAAGCGCAACTCCGTTTCCGATAATGCTCGTTGTGTGATTGTAGAATACACCGGACGGCAGAGTATGTAATGCAAATTTACCATAATTGTTTACAATGGTATGGCCTGCATTCGCTCCGCCCTGAAAACGGATAATAATATCTGCTTCCTTTGCGAGCATATCGGTAATCTTACCTTTTCCCTCATCTCCCCAGTTCGCACCAACAACTGCTTTTACCATTCTTTTATCCTCCTGATTTGTCACATCATCTGATTTTACTCATTGATTATACACGAAAAGTATCTATAAGTAAAATCAATGTTTGTTATATTTATCATAATCATTGCTTATCTCGCTCTTCAATATTGCAAGCATCTGCTCCGCAGCCGCAGAAAGCGGCACCCGTTGATCGGTCACCAGACAGAACTGCCTTTTCGGTATCGTCTCTTTAAATTTCAGTTGAAACAGCATCCCCTGCGCAATCTTTAATTTTGCGAAATCCTGCACTACACTTGCGACTCCAAGGCTTTTTTCTGCAAACTGGATCAACATGTCACTGGTGGCAAGTTCAAATTCCGGGTGCAGTACCACATCCTGCTCTTTTAGGTACTGCTCCACATACCCCCTGGTCGAAGTATTTCCCTCTAAACACATGATCGGCAATTCTTCCAAAATGCTGTAATCAAGCAGTTTTCCCTTTAAATATTCAAAATTTTTCCCGGCAACAAAAATATCCTCGATCTCTTTCACCGGACGCATTTTTATATGCTTTCCCGCTTGAAACGGTGTAGAGACGATTCCGAAATCAATCTTTCCATCCTGAAGGTATAAAAGCGTCTCCGGAGTGGGCGCGTTAGTGACCGTAACACGGATACCCGGATAGGTCTCATGAAACCGTTCCAGATAGGACAGCAGATAAAACTGCAATGTCATATCACTTGCTCCGATCCGTATCTCACCTTTGCTTAGATCCTGCATCTCCTGAAACTTCTGTTCTCCGAGCAGAATATACTCATAGCCGCGCTGTACATAGGAATAGAGCAGTTTCCCCTCCGCGGTCAGCCGGACACCCTTTGATGTACGTACAAAAAGCGCACTGCCCAAGCTTTTTTCCAGATTTTTTACCGCCTGGCTGACCGCCGGCTGCGAAATGGAAAGTGCCTCCGCTGCCTGCGTGATATTTCCGTATTTTCCCACATAATAAAAGATCTTATAGTATTCCAGATTAACGTTCATATTGTGATTCCTTTTTCTTTTTTCCGTCTCTTATTCTATGTTACTTTCTCCCTTAATTCAATGTTGAATATTGTTTTTCTTCTCATTTTTCCCTATACTATGGATAAACTTTTTCTTTAGGAGGAACTATGAATTACAGTGATCTGATTATCTATATCTTCGAAATGATCGGAACTGTCGCCTTTGCCTCCTCCGGGGCACTGGTCGGTATCCGCAAAAATATGGACATTTTCGGCACAAACATGCTCGGCATCACAACCGCTGTCGGAGGCGGATGCATCCGGGATATCATCCTTGGCATCACTCCTCCGAAAATGTTTCAGAATTTCAGCTATGTCGGAGTTTCCATCTTAATCTCCTGCATTCTTTTTACAATCTTTTATCTGAACCAGGAACTGCTCTCCAGCCGTTTTCTTGCAGCCTATGAACGCATCATGATATCTCTTGACGCGATCGGACTTGGTGTTTTTACGATGATGGGAATACGCACCGCCATTGATGCATCTTTCGAAAACAACATTTTTCTATTGATCTTTGTCGGTACAGTCACCGGCATCGGCGGCGGTATGATACGGGATATTATGGCAGGCATGACACCTTTCGTCTTTGTCAAACATATATATGCCATTGCCTCGATCATCGGTGCCATCTGCTATATCGTCCTGCGTCTCTATATCAGCGATACGATTTCACTATTTGCCGGTGCCGCCGCAGTCATTATCATCCGTCTGCTTGCTGCACACTTCCGCTGGAATCTCCCTCGCATCCGTCAGAAATAATTTCCCCGGCCCGAAGCAAAAAGGACAGGCTCACACATAAACTGTGCGCCTGTCCTTTTCATTCCCCTTAATATTCGATTTTCTTTGAGCATGCGACCGCGATCGCTCCCGGTCCGATATGACAGGAAACGCTCAGTGATAATGGCTGCATAACGATCTCGTTATTCGGAAATGCTTCCTGCACTTCTTTTTTGAACTGCTCTGCCTGCTCAAGATCATGGGTATATGCCATTTCAAGATGGAGTTTTGCTCCGTCTTCACTGTGGAAACGCTCTTTAAAATCCTTCTTCATGGCTTCGATCATGATACTCTTTGCCTGTTTTACAGTTCTTGCCTTTGCAAAAGCATCCAGCTTATCTCCCTGAATCTGAAGTACCGGTTTTAAGCGAAGCAGTGTTCCAAGCGCTGCCGCCGCCGGTGTGATCCTTCCGCCCTTTTTCAGATAGCTTAAGGTATCCACCATGATATAGATACTGGATTCCATTTTCTGTTCTTCCAGAATCTTCTTGATCTCTGCCGCATTCTTTCCATTTTCAACAAGTTCCATCGCATCCATAACTGACTGACGCTGTGTCACGGAAATACGCTGATTGTTTACGACCTGAACCTTTCCGTCATAATCCTGTGCAAGCATATACGCAGTTTCGCAGGAACTGCTGAGTCCGCTCGACATCGGAACATACAAAATCTCATCATATTCCTGTAATAACTTATCCCATGTATCTGTCACACTTCCGACCATCGGCATGGAGGTGGAAATATCCACTCCATTCACCAGTTTTTCATAAAACTGTTCCTGTGTCAGATCGATATCCTCGTAATAGGTTTCGTTATTTATAAAAAATGGCATTGGTATTACATATACGCCTAATTCTTTTGCGTCCACCTGTGTAATACCACTGTTACTGTCGGTAAGAACTGCTACTTTACTCACTCTGATACCTCCTGAAGTATTATTTAACTCTAAGATTGTACCATACTTCCCTCACCGATACAATCTTTTTCGCAAACCATTTTCCCGCACATGCAATCGAGTAGGAGGGGATTTTGATTAAATCCCCAACCTCTCACACCACCGTGCGTACGGTTCCGTACACGGCGGTTCAACCAACTTAACAAGTAACACACCTTTCGGTGTAGTAATCTAACATTGAGATAAGTCCGAATTGCTTTAGCCTTTTCGGGCTTATTGCTCTTTGTATGTCTGCTTTAGAGCACACTCTTGCTATCGCTTTACCATTATAGGCAGTTCTATATGCTGCCCATTTTGGTATACCAAGTTTGACAAGGTTCTTTGCTCTATTCTGTGGAGTTTTCCAGTGCTTCCATATACACATGCGCAAACGATATCTGATGTTTCGGTCAAGTTCAGCGCAGAGCGATTTCATACGACCTATCTCAAAGTAGTTAATCCAACCTCTGATAAGCTGGTTAAGTTTTCCCACTTTATAGCTGTTGCTAACGCCCCAACTACGACATGTGAGTTCCTTCATCCGCTTCTTAAACTTCGCTACTGATTTTGCATGTGGTTTTGCCTTGAATTGGTGCGCTCTTGAATCAAAGTAGAATCCGAATCCAAGGTATTTTAGTCCTTGTGGTCTATCCACCTTGCTCTTGCTCATGTTGACCTTAAGTCCGAGTTTCTCTTCAATGAATCGTGAGATATTTCTCATAACTCTGTTTGCAGACATTTCACTTCCGACCATAATAATACAGTCATCTGCGTATCGTACAAAGTTAAGCCCTCTCTTCTCCATCTCCTTATCAAGTTCATTCAGCATGATGTTTGCCAATAGTGGAGAAAGGTTTCCTCCTTGCGGTGTTCCCACAATAGAGTCCTCATATTCATCATCAATCTTGATTCCGCTGACTAAATACTTTCTAACGATAGAGATAACATCTCCATCTTTAATTGTTCTACCGATAATAGTCATCAGTTTGTCATGATTTACTGTGTCAAAGAACTTTTCCAAGTCGATGTCTACAATCCAATCATTTCCATCATTCATCATATCAAGTGCCGTTTGGATTGCCTGCTGTGCACACCTATTCGGTCTGAATCCATAACTACGGTCATGGAACTGCTCCTCATAGATTGGTGTTAAGACCTGCGCAATAGCTTGTTGTATGAATCTGTCTGTTACTGTCGGTACTCCCAGGTTTCTGACACCACCATCAGGCTTTGGTATCTCCACTCTTCGTACTGGTTGAGGTTTATATTTTCTTGTCCTCAACTGCTCCTTGATGATTTCGCCGTTCTTTACAAGATGTTCCTTGAGTTCTGTGTACTTCATTCCGTCCAC
>CAYMCM010000025.1:0-33613 GCA_964388945.1 uncultured Roseburia sp. | reverse complement strand
ATGGTGCCGTAAGAGGTGTCGGTGGAATCGACAGTTGGGGAAGTGATGTGGAAGATGATTACCGTATCAGTGCGGAAAAGGACATCAGTTATTCATTTTTCATTTCTTGATGGTGGTTGGAATTTTCGGATGCAAAAGGAGTTACACGTGTGGTTGACATATGAAAACAGAAATGAGGGCATATGTGTTGAGTGGAAAAAAACGGTACATATACCGCCGCATTTACATGAAGCAATCGAGATTGTTTATGTAACAGAAGGGAACATTGAATTGGGAGTTGGGCAAGAATTGTATCACATGGATCAGGAAGATTTTGCAATCATATTCCCGAATGTCATTCATCATTATCAGGTGTTTGGAGCGGAAAAAAATAAAGTGATTTATTTGTATCTGGAACCGTCTATGTTTCCGTCATATTATAGGAAACTGCAAATATGCAGCCCAAAGTATCCTGTTATAAAGAAGGAAAAAGTACATTCCGATATCATAAACGCTGTAAAATCTTTAGTTAATAGAAAGGAATGTAATTCGATGCTGATACAGGCGTATGGTCAGATAATACTTGCGCATGCTTTTTCTGAAATGACTATGATTGATAAAAATGCCATAGGAAGTGACGATCTTATTTATAATTCCGTGGAATATGTGGCAAAGAATTTCCATAATAGAATAAGCCTTGAAAAAATGGCGAGTGATTTGGGTGTGAGCAAGTATGTATTGTCCAGAGTGTTTGCAAAAACCTTTCATTGTAATTTTAACAAATATGTGAATGGAATACGACTAAATTATGCTGTTGCGGTTTTGGAAAGTTCACAGGAGTCTATAACAAATATTTGTTTTGATTGCGGATTTGAAAGTCAGAGTACATTTAACAGGGTTTTTAAAGAAAGATATAAGATGACACCCAGAGAGTATCGGAAAATAATTTTTCACAAATCCGAATCTGTGGTATAATGCGACGGTGAGTCTACAACAGATAAAGAGGAGAAAATTATGAACACATTAACACCTAAGCTGTTCGATGTGCTGAAAGGCTACACGAAAGAACAGTTGATCAAAGACATTATTTCAGGCATTATTGTTGCAATCATTGCATTGCCGCTTTCGATCGCGCTTGCCATTGCATCCGGTGTTGGACCGGAACAGGGACTTTATACGGCAATTATTGCGGGATTTTTTATCTCACTGCTTGGCGGAAGCCGGGTACAGATCGGTGGGCCGACGGCGGCATTTGTTGTCATCATTTATGGTATTGTGACAGAATACGGAACGGACGGATTGATCGTGGCGACGATCCTTGCCGGCGTGATGCTGGTGATCATGGGACTTTGCCATTTCGGGTCACTGATCAAATACATTCCGTATACGATCACGACCGGTTTTACCTGCGGAATCGCGGTGACACTTTTTGTCGGTCAGCTCAAGGATTTCTTTGGGCTACAGATCGCATCTGTACCGTCTGAATTTCTGGATAAGGTGATCTGTTATGCGAAAAATGCGAAAACGGTCAATCTTACAGCAACACTGATTGGTGCAGCGGCAGTTCTTATCATGATCGTCTGGCCGAAAGTGACCGATAAGATACCGGGGTCACTGATCGCGATCATTGTGACCACACTGGTCGTATACTTCGCAAAACTTCCGATCAACACCATCGGAAGCGTATACGGAGAACTCTCTTCAGCATTTCCGGCACCGCATGTACCGGCGATCACATTCGGGCTTGTTCAGAAGATGTTTTCACCGGCGTTTACGATTGCAATCTTAGCAGGAATAGAATCCCTGCTTTCTGCCGTCGTTTCGGACGGAATGATCGGAGATACACACAAATCAAATGCAGAGCTGATCGGACAGGGAGTCGGAAATATTTTTTCAGGTCTTTTTGGCGGAATTCCTGCAACCGGAGCGATCGCACGTACTGCCGCGAATGTGAGAAATGGCGGACGTACACCGATTGCCGGGATCGTGCACTGTGTGACGCTTACTGTTATCCTGCTTGCGCTGATGCCGCTTGCGGCGTTGATACCGATGACGACACTGGCAGCAGTCCTTCTCGTGGTGGCGGCGAATATGGCGGACTGGACTTCGTTTTTCCATCTTTGCAAAACAGCGCCAAAGAGTGATATTATCGTTATGGTCGCAACGTTTTTTCTGACGGTATTTTTTGATCTGGTCGTTGCGATAGAAGTGGGCGTGGTGCTTGCAGCAATGCTTTTCATGAAACGGATGGCTGAGACTGCGGATGTGACGGCATGGAAATATACAGATGAGCCGGATGTTACACCGGGCGAAGCAGAGAAACTGCGTGAGATCCCGCACACGATCCGCGTGTTTGAGATCAGCGGACCGCTGTTTTTTGCTGCTGCGGATGAGATACTGCGTATCAACAGTGATCGCACTACGAAAGTGGTCGTGATCCGTATGCGGAGCGTTCCGGCAATCGATGCGAGTGCGATGCGTTTACTGCGTGATCTTGAGAAACGCGCGGCAAAGAAGCATATTGCCCTGATTTTTTCCCATGTGAATGAACAGCCGATGTCTGTAATGAAAAAGGACGGATTTATAGACGATATCGGAGCAGAGCGTTTTCTGCCAAATATCGTAGAAGCACTGGATTACGCGGAAGAACTGGTAAAAAAGGGTGCTAACCGGGATTGCGTATGATATAATAGGATATAGAATAAGTATAAACCTGTAAATTGCAGGAAAAGAAAGGCACAACTTGATATAAAGAAAGGAGCAGAATATTATGAATTATCATGAAGAATGGCTTCTTTTGGAAGCAGAAGATGATATTGATGAGGTGGAACATCGGAAGGTGACGGAAGAATTTCTGTTTTATCAGGCGGTAATGTCAGGTGATGTGGAAGCAGTTGCAAAGAATTGTGAACAGGCAAGATTTTTAGACAGTGAAGGGGTGGGGGTACTTTCCAAAAATGCGGTTACAAATTTAAAATATCATTTTGTAGTTTCAACTGCGATGATTACCCGTTTGTGTGGACAAAAAGGAATGGAAAGGGAACAGGCTTTCCGGATGAGTGATTTCTATATTCAAAAGCTGGATGATATCCATACGATAGAGGGAGTGCAGAATCTGCATGATGAAATGGTGATGGATTATACGCAGAAAATGAGAAAGATTTGTCGAAATGATGCAAAATCAAGACATATCAATGATTGTAAGGACTATATTTATTCTCATATTAAAGAGCGAATTACGATTGAGGATGTGGCAGATTCACTGGGGGTATCAGCAAGTTATCTCTCACGCTTATTTAAAAAAGAAACCGGAGAGTCAATTAGTTCCTATATTCGGGAGCAGAAGATTGAGAAAGCAAAAAATCTTCTTCAGTATAGTGACTATACAATGATTGACATTGCAAACCGATTGTCATTTTCTTCACAAAGTCATTTTATACAGCAGTTTCGTGAAACGGTTGGTATGACACCAAAGAAGTACCGTGATTTGAATCAGATGCTTCAGTGGGATGTGAAGGAAGACGGCTAGGATGCGGGTGATTTTGAAAGGAAAGGGCTGTGGTGCGAACAGGAAAGTTCGTACCACAGCCCTTTTTGTCAGGTATTGATTCTGATTGGATCAGATAACTAAGAGGATTTCATTTTCATCATTTAACAGATTGGATGGAATGTAATTATCGGTTAACTCGGTTCCGTTTAACATAAGCTTTTCACATCCGGATTCTTTCCCATTTGGATTTTCTACAACGATGTGAAGATGCTTTCCGCGGAAATCCTTACTCATTTCAAAACGTTTCCAGCTTTTTGGTATGGATGGAGACAATTTTATTCCCTGTAAATCAGGGCGGAGTCCCAGGATACCTTCTACACAGCCAACCATAACGGTTGATGCGGTTCCGGTCAGCCAGTGTACATGGGAGCGGCCATGGTGTTCACTGGCTTTTCCCTCTGTAAATTGTCCGTAGCAATACGGTTCCAAATGCCGGATTTCTGCACGGTCATTTTGGGCAGCCGGAGCATTTTCCATAAAGTACATGAAAGCACGATCGCCATGTCCGCGCAGCGCCTCGGCGAGAATCAGCCAACCCTGTGATTGGGAGAAGATACCCGCATTTTCTTTGGTTCCCTGGTTATAAATGACTGCAAGTGCACCGTCAAATGCATTTGCGTGATATGGTGGGTCCATCAGGATAGCACCGTATTCTGTATTCAGGCGGTCATAAACATTTTCTAAAGCTGCATCCGCCTGTTTTTCAGAGGCGAGTCCGCTGATAACAGCCCAACTTTGCGGATTTAACCACATATTTGCTTCTGGATCAGAGGCTGCACCGATTCTCTCTCCGGCTTCTGTGTAACCGCGGATAAACCGGTCGTCATCCCAGCACAGTTTTTGAATTTTTTCTTCCATTTCGGTCTGCTTTTCATCCAGATAGAGAATATAATCTTTATCCTGTTTATAGGTGGCAAATTTCTTTAAAATTGTCATAGCATAGTAGAATTGTAGTGCTACGAATGAGGATTCACCGTTTGCACCAAGGCGAAGACAGTCATTCCAGTCTGCATAAAGTCCGGCAGGCATACCGTGCGGTCCCAGATGATCCAAAGAGAACTGGATGGCACGTTTCAGATGTTCGTACACGCTTCCTTCGTCCTTATTTGCGAAAGGAATGACTTCATCCAGAAAGGCAAGATTGCCTGTCTCAGCAATATATTTGTAAATGGTTGGAAAAAGCCAAAGTGCATCGTCTGCACGATATGCCGGATGACCAGTCTCTTTTACATAGGAAGCATCATCAGGTGTATCTTCATGACCAGGATTATGTGTAAATTTAACCAGAGGCAGACCACCGCCATTGTTTACCTGGGCAGAGAGCATGAAACGGATTTTTTCAACTGCCATTTCCGGTGCGAGGTGGATGATACCCTGTATGTCCTGTACCGTATCGCGGTATCCATAGCCGTTGCGCAGTCCGCAGTAAATAAAAGAAGCAGCGCGAGACCAGATAAAGGTCATAAAACAATTATAGGCATTCCAGGTATTTATCATAGTATTGAATTCCGGGCTCGGGGTGTTTACTTTCAGGTGGTCTAATTTTTCATACCAGTTTTTCTTTAAGGCAGATAATTCTTTTTCTACTGTTTGAGCTGGATTTTTATAATTTTCAATGATTGCTGCTGCTTCATCAGAATATTTCATTCCGAGCAGGTAAACAACGGTTTTCGTTTCGCCCGGAGCCAGAGTGATCTGGCATGAGAGGGCACCACAGGAATTTTCATTGTAGCTGTTTACGTTTCCGAGATTTCCGGATACTACGCCTTGTGGATTGCCGTAGTCATGATATTTTCCGATGAAGTGCTCTTTGTCACCGCAGTAAGAAGAAACAGGGGCGCCGGCAAGACCAAAGAAACGTTCTGTTACCTTCTTTTCATCTACATTTTCGCCGTCCGAGAGAGCATCCAGATTTCCGTGGAGCTGCTGCATGATCCTGTTCTTTTCAAATAGAGTTTTTGAGATGAACAGGGAATATTGCAGATTTACCTGATCCTGTTCGTAATTACTGTGATTGGTAAATTCTGCATATCCGGTTAAGGTCAGACTTCTTTGGCGGCTGCTATTATTGGTTACAGATAAAGCCCATACTTCGTAGGATTTTTCCAAAGGAACATAATAAGAAGCTTTCGTCTGAATATCATCATATGTAGCGGTCATTGTTGTATAACCGATACCATGTCGGCACTCGCTTTTGTAACTGTCCAAATCTTTTCCAACCGGCTGCCAGGAAGCAGACCAATAATCTGCGGTATCATTATCGCGGATGTAAAGGTAACGGCCAGGCTGATCAAAGTTATTGAAAACATAGCGGAGGATACGTCCATTTGCCCCAGATTTTGCAAAGCTGTAGCCTCCGGCATTATTTGAGATGATTGCCCCATAGTTTGGGTCTCCCAGATAGTTTACCCAAGGAGCAGGTGTGTCAGGGCGGTCAATTACATATTCGCGGTTTTTGTCATCAAAATATCCATATTTCATTTTATTTTGTTATCCTTTCTATATTGATTATGCTAATGTTACGACAATTTTATGTGGTTCATCTGACAGGCTGGAAATGGATTCTTTTGAAAGAATCAGGTAGGAATCCTCGCTGACAGGAAGTTTTTGGTTGTCACAAACGGCAGAAGCAATGATATAATTGTCAAAATCTTTAAAGTTTTTATTGCTGTAAATAATTGTAAATTCCTTTCCGGCAAAAGAGGTCGTAATAGAGACAACGCCATCCTTATCAAATTGATGTGCTAAAAGTTTCGGATATAAAACGAGATTGCCGTTTTCACCCCGTACTCCAAAAACCTGTGTGATCATGGTCATCATATACCAACTGGCGGCTCCGGTCAGATAAGAGTACATTCCCCGTCCATCGGAACGGAAGTATTCGGGAATGCCAGGATATATATGGCTGGTATCAAAATCAAGTGCGGTGTCTGCAAGTGTACTGAGTGCCTTAAACCCTTCTTTTACAAATCCACGGCGATATAAGGCATTTGCGTACATGACAGTCATATGGGAAAAGACAGCCCCATTTTCCTTTTCGCCATAGGCAAAACCAAACATACGTCCCATGTCGAATTTCAGCTCGTGAAAATCCGTATTCAGGCGGTAACCGCCGATGTCTTTCTGATAGAGATAGCGGTCAGCGCTCTTTGTGATTTTCTGAATCTGCTTGTCAGTTGCAACACTGCTCATGATGGAAAAGACCTGACCGGTTAGCATCATGCGTACCTGGTCGTTAAAATATCCTTCTACGGATCTTCCGTGGTTGTCATAGTAACTGTTGAACCAACCCTCGCCGTCTTTTCCTTCAATCCATTCATGAGTTCTTAAGTATTCCATTAGCCAGTTTGCTTTCTGGACAAGGTTCAGTGCAAGAGAGGAAAGGGAGAAGGCCTTGCGTCTGCCGCTGATGTTATGGCGGCAGTGTGAGGTGTAAACGTTCAGGATTTCATGTTTTCGGTCAATATTTTCAAAAATTTCTGTATTACTATTCAGTAGTATTTCAAGTTCTTCAATCAATTCAACAGAGTGATTTTCCGATGTATTGTCTAGGAGACGAATTAGTTCAGCAAGCTCCAGAAGGTTTCCGGCATAAGCATAAGTAAAGGCAACGCTTTCGCCGCGTTCGGAGGCCATATCCAGAGCATCATTCCAATCAGCACCGCGCAGGCGGTAGATATTGTGTTCACCTACTTCATAGAAAGCGGTGAGCTGCTGGATTAAAAGGTGTTCCAGAATGGTTCCGGTATAGATGTCATTTTTTTCTGTGCGCTGTTTGTTGCCGTATGCTTCGTTCCAGAGGGAGTCTGTTTTTGTTCCGCGCATGGTCTGCATATCTTTAAAATAAGGAACTTCCTTATTTAAAATTTCAATATCTCCGGTCTGGTCAATGTAGAGTTTGGTGGTTATTTGCGGCCAGAGTGCGTGATCCATCCAGACTCTGGCAATGCCGTTACGGTCTGCGATGAAGTTACCGTCACCATCTCCGATGATTGTCGCATTTGTTCCGTCAATACGGACACCACCATAATTTTTGGTAATCATTTCTCCCACGTCTTTTGGATCTAACAGTAAGAGAGAGAGACAATCCTGCCAGAGATCGCGCCATCCGCGTCCGCCGCGTCCGTAGTCGTGATGCGGGAGGAAAGAGCATCCGAATAAGCGGCGAAGGAAAGGTTGAAAGCTAACCCATTTCATGAGAGCGTCAAAATCACTGTTTCCGGTGTGGTAGCTTACGGTAACTTTATTTTGCCAGTAAGTTTTTGTTTCGTTTAAGGCAGCTGTTACTTTGGCTGTAGTATTATATTTTTCAAAAATTTTGGAAATATCGTTCTCGTTGTATTCTACCCCCAGTAAGACAATGTAATCTGCTTTTTCGCCCGGAGCCAGTAACAGTTTTGAAAAACGAAAAGCTCCCATTGCCTCTTTTCCGGCTGTCTTACTGAAAGCAGGACAGCCTTCATATTGTTCATAAACGGAGCGGGGATGGGTATATGTTCCACCTTCACCGATAAAGTCTTCAACAGTTGGATAGAAACTTACAGGTGCCTGATTATTGCCGGTGCAGCCCGTTACATAATAAATGTGGTCATTTGGGCGGTGTCCTTTTTCATCGAAGGACATAGTCGGGCTGACATGAACACCATATTTGGTAGTATGAATGCGGTGTAACATAGAAGTTACATTACGGTGATCTCTGATATTATCAGCACTGCGTCCATAAATTGGAATAGCCGCATAAGGTGTAAGTTCCTGAGAAGTCTTGGATATGTTTTCTATAGTTACATACAAGATTTCTACATTATCGTCTTTTGGAATGAAAGAGGTAACGCTGGATTTTAATTGGAAGACTTTTGAAGATCGTGTGATTGTCTGCCACATGAATCCGGCTTGCAGTTCACTTTCATCCTGATTGACAGAAAATTTTACAGACTCCTGATAGGCAGAAGCACCTGTTATGGAATATGCCGAAAAGTCATCTTTTGTAAACCAGAAGTTCCGTACGGAACGATTGTTATGAAGATTCTCAGAACTAACAGGTTCTAAAAGAAAGGTTTCCTGGTCTATTTTAGCGTCACCCCCCAAATTTGGTGTAACAGCACTTTTTAATCCGGTCTCTGAAGCGAGAGGGAAGTATAGATAGTTGGTATTTTCCGGCTGCTTTATGGAAAAACTACCGTGTTCATCAATGAATTGTAAATGTTTCAATTTCACGAGTCTCCTTCCTGCTATATTTCTATTTAATTTGTTTCTAAGCGTAATATATCTTATAAGATAATAGCAGACGAGGGAATCAGATATTTGAGAAAAATATCAGAATTATGACCTGAAAAATGAGAAAGTTAAAAATATGTCATGAATATGATATTTTGTTTGAATTTGTAATATATAAACAAAAATAAATACATTATGATTCAAATAACATAACAATTAAACAAGTGAGGAGGATATTCAAAATGAAGAAGAAAATTGTTAGTACTCTGCTGGCAGCAGCAATGGTTGCAGGCACATTAGCCGGCTGCGGCAGCAACAACTCAGAAACAGGCAGCACGACAACAGGGGAGACGGCAGACGGAACTACTGAGGCGGCTGCAGCTTCAACAGGTGATGAAGGTAAGGTGATTAACATCTACACATGGAATGATGAGTTTCGTACACGTGTAGAGGCAGTTTACCCGGAAGTGGAAGAAACATCTAAGGATGGAACAGTAACAACATTAAAAGATGGAACAGAGATTCACTGGATTGTAAATCCGAATCAGGATGGTGTGTATCAGCAGAAGTTGGATGAAGCATTACTTCAGCAGGCAGATGCACCTGCAGATGAGAAGGTTGACATCTTCTTATCTGAAACGGATTATGTAAACAAATATACGGATGCAGATGCAGATGCCGCAATTCCGCTGACCGATCTTGGAATTGATCCGGATACAGATCTTGCAAATCAGTACAGCTTTACAAAGGTGGTCGCATCTGATGCAAACGGTGTTCAGAGAGGTTCTACCTGGCAGTGCTGTCCTGGCGTTTTGGCATATCGCCGTGATATTGCAAGGGATGTCTTTGGTACAGATGATCCGGCGGTGATCGGTGAAAAAACAAAAGACTGGGATACTATGAAAGCAACGGCAGAAGAATTAAAAGCAAAGGGATATTATACATTTTCATCCTATGCAGATACATTCCGTTTGTATGGAAACAGCATTGAAAATTCATGGGTTCAGCAGGGAGAAACCACAATAACAGTCGATCCGAAAATCATGAATTGGGTAGACGATTCAAAAGAATGGCTGGATGCAGGATATCTTGATAAGACAGTAAAAGGACAGTTTAATGATGACTGGAATAAGGCGATGGGATCTTCTTCAAAAGTATTCTCATTCCTTCTTCCGGCGTGGGGAATCGATTTCGTGCTGAAACCAAACTGGGACGGCGCAGATGGAGAATGGGCAGTAACAACTCCTCCGCAGGAATATAACTGGGGCGGTTCTTTTGTTCATGCTTGTACAGGTACGGATAATCCGGAACATGTAAAAGATATTATTCTTGCAGTAACAGCCGATGAAGATAATCTGCTTAAAATCTCGAAAGATTATTCTGATTTTACCAATACACAGTCCGGCATGCAGCAGGCAGCAACGGATGAAAGCTTTGCATCAGAGTTCCTTGGAGGACAGAATCCATTTGCATATTTTGCACCAGTTGCAGAAGGAATTCAGATGGCACCGCTTTCCGCTTATGATCAGGGATGTGTAGAGCTGATTCAGGATGCTTTTAGTGATTATTTCCAGGGCGATGTTGATTATGACAAAGCAAAAGCAAACTTTGAGACAGCAATTAAAGAACGTTATCCGGAAATCACAGAAATTAAGTGGCCGGAATAAGAAAGGAATTTTACATAATCTGTGGGGCAGTGATGCCCCACAGATTATATACAAGGAAGGAGTAGAAAATTGTGAAAACAAAAAGAAAAGGCGTTAATTATGCGAAATGGGGTTACATATTTATCATTCCATTTTTTCTCATCTTTTTCATTTTTTCTATGATTCCTATGGTGGATACGGTTCGTTATAGTTTTTTCGAATATTACCGCTCCGGAATCAAGGAAATAGGTCCGAATTTTATTGGACTTGAAAATTACAAAAGCCTGTTAGACTCGGATATGATTAAATATGCAGGCAATACTTTGGTTATGTGGATTATCGGATTTATTCCGCAGATTGTGTTTGCATTGATCCTTGCATCATGGTTTGCAGATGTCCGTTTGAAAATTCGTGGGGAGCGTTTTTTTAAGGCCGTGATATATCTTCCAAACCTGATTATGGCGTCTGCCTTTGCAATGCTGTTTTTTACCATGTTTTCTACCAGCGGCCCTGTCAATTCCATTTTGATGTCTATGGGATGGATAAAGGCTCCGATAGATTTTATGGGATCTGTGTTTGGAACCAGATCATTGGTCGGATTTATGAATTTCCTGATGTGGTTTGGCAATACAACCATTATGTTGATGGCTGCGATCATGGGAATCAGTACGGATATATTTGAAGCATCAGATTTGGATGGCTGTAACAGCAGACAGAGATTCTTCTACATTACATTGCCAATGATACGTCCGATTCTTGCATATACCCTGATCACCTCTATTATAGGTGGACTTCAAATGTTCGATGTTCCGCAGATTTTAACAAATGGAAAAGGCAATCCGGATCGTACATCCATGACATTGATTATGTTTTTAAATAGTCATTTAAAGAGTAAGAATTATGGTATGGCAGGTGCTTTATCTGTTTATCTGTTTATTATCAGTGGTATTTTATGCTTTTTTGCATATCGCATAACAAATGACAGTGATTCGGATGGCTCGAAAGCAGCAGCAAAACGGAAAAAGAAAGAGGAGAGAAAGAGAAGGAGATAATAAGATTATGAAATCAAAGAAACCAAAACATATTCGAAGTATCCTTGCGCACATTGTGCTGGTCATTTTGTCTTTTATGTGCCTGTTCTTCTTCTACATACTGATTATCAATGCGACTCGGTCGCATGCAGATTTGCAGAAGGGATTTTCAGCACTTCCAGGAACGCATTTTTTAGAGAACCTGAAAAATGTTGCAAACGATGGAACATTTCCGATGTTTCGCGGTATTTTTAATAGTTTGATCGTTTCAGGCTGTAGTGCAGCTCTTAGTACATATTTCTCATCGCTGACGGCGTATGGATTGTATGCATATGAATTTAAACTCAGGAAAGCGGCATTTACCTTTATCATGGCAATTCTTGTAATGCCAACGCAGGTTACGGCAATGGGATTTTTACGTTTGATTACCAAAATGGGATTGTATGACTCCTTGCTTCCGTTAATTATTCCGTCGATTGCATCTCCAGCGGTATTCTATTTTATGTACAGTTATTTACAGTCATCGCTTCCGTTGTCTTTGGTTGAGGCGGCAAGAATTGATGGATCAGGAGAATTTCGAACATTTAATCAGATTGTAATGCCAATTATGAAACCAGCAATTGCTGTGCAGGCAATTTTTACCTTTGTCGGTTCGTGGAATAATTATTTTGTACCAGCGCTGGTTATCCAGTCAAAGAATAAGATGACCGTTCCAATTTTAGTAGCAACGCTTCGAGGAGCAGATTACCTGACGTTTGACATGGGTAAAGTGTATATGATGATTTTTGTGGCAATTATACCTATTGTTGTCGTGTATTTATTCCTTTCTAAGTATATTATTGCAGGTGTGACACTCGGAGGCGTAAAAGAATAGAGAAGAAAACGGGAGGATATCAGTAATAAATTTGGCGGTCAAAATCTGACTGCCAAATTTAATATTTCCGGAAAGAACAGGAGGAAACGCTTATGAGAAAGAAAAAAGGCATCAAACTGATCTGTGTATTGCTTTGTGGTGCAATGCTCTGTGGATGCGGCAATGAAGCCGGGGCGGAAACGGAAACAACGGAGCAGATGAGTGGCAGTGAAGAGGAAGGCAGGGTTGTAAATATCTATTGCTGGAATGATGAATTCAAAGGGATTTATGAGGCTTATGCAAAGGATCTGGAAGAAAAGCATCATGTGGAGGTCAATTTTGTTGTAATTTCCAGTGATCACAATGCATATCAGATCAATTTGGATGAGGCGCTTTTGCAGCAGAACGAGGTAATTGACGATGATAAAGTGGATTTGTTTTTGATTGAGGCAGACTATGCCGGAAAGTATATTAAATCGGAGTATGCGCTTGATGTCCAGGGAGATGTTGGATTGACGGCAGATGAACTGAGCGGTCAGTACGATTATACCAAAAAAATTGTAAGCGACGATGGCGTTCAAAAGGGAACAACATGGCAGGCAACCCCAGGACTTTTTGCATACCGCAGATCGATTGCCAAGCAGGTGCTAGGTACCGATGATCCGGATGAAGTGCAAAAGAGGCTGGCAAGCTGGGAGGAATTTGATCAGGTGGCTGAACAGATGAGTCAGGCAGGCTATTATATGCTGTCAGGTTATGATGATTCCTATCGTGCATTTTCCAATAATGTGTCATCGCCCTGGGTAGTGGACAACAAGATCGTGATTGATCCGAATATTCAAAGATGGATTGATCAGACGAAAAGTTATTCCGATAGAAATTTTTGTAATCATACATCGCTCTGGAGTCCGCAGTGGAGTCAGGATCAGGGACCGGAAGGAAATGTGTTCGGATTTTTTTACTCCACATGGGGAATCAATTTTACGTTGATGGGAAATTCACTTGCAGACAGCAGTGCTCCCGCAGAGATTGGAAATGGAATTTATGGAGATTATGCAGTATGTGAGGGACCGCAGGCGTATTACTGGGGTGGAACGTGGATGTGTGCTGCAAAAGGCACCGATAATATTCCGTTTATCCGGGATTTGATGTATCGTCTGACTTGTGATGAGGATACGATGAAGCAGATCACATTAGATACGCAGGATTATACAAACAATCAGAAAGCAATGGAAGAGATTGCTGCAAGCGATTATAGTTCCGAGTTCCTTGGGGGACAGAATCATATCGCGTTGTTTGCAGAGGCTGCAAAGAAAATAGATATGAGCAATATCTCTGATTATGACAAGGACTGTAATGAGGCGATTCAAGGGGCACTGCATCCGTATTTTGACGGAGAAATCTCCCTGGAAGAGGGAATGCAGAATTTTTACAGTGAGATGAAAACATTGTATCCGGAATTATCGGAGTAAATAGATGCGTTGTTACAGATAAAGGAGGGAATCCGTATGAAACAGTTGAATAATATCAGTATTAAGTTAAAGGTTATGCTTCCAATCGGAATCCTTGGGATTGTGGTACTTCTTGTAAGTTATATCAGTCTGGGTGATGCAAGACGGCTTCGTGATACCGGTATGGTAATATCAGATGATTGTACCAAAAGCATCGAGCTTCTTATGAATATGTCTGCAGAACTTGAATCTCTGGGGAAAAATATGTATGGACACTGTGATGCAGAAAATTCGATTACTAAGGATAGTTTTGCATCCGTGATCAATGAAAAGCTGGAATCCATGCATGGATATTTTGAGGAATACAAAGAGCAGCCGCTTACAGAACGTGAGGTGGAGTATTTCGATGCGATGGAGAAAAAATTCGATAAATATGAGCAGGGTATGAAAGATGTTCTTAACGCAAGTTCCAAAGGAGATTCGGAGCAGGCAGTTGAGGTAATTGATGTTGTGCAGAAACCAACAGAGGATTACCTTGCCAAGAAAATTGAAAGTTTGATCGATATGAGAAATGAAGCAATGCAGGAGGCACTTTCGGCACAGCAGTCAGCATATATTGATGCGAGAAATTCATCAATTATCTTTATTGGAGTCTCTTTGATCGTGATTATTGTTTCTCTTATTATTTGTATGCGTGGAATTGTTGCACCGATGCAATATATCAGTAAAACGCTGCAGAAAATAATTCGGGACATTGAAAATAATGAAGGTGATCTGTCTGTGCGCCTTAAGGTTTCAGGAAAAGACGAGATTGGAACGGTCGAAAAAAATGTCAATGCATTTATTCAGACATTGCAAAGTGTAATGGAACGGATTTCGGATAGTTCCAGACAGATGAATGAAATTGTGTCTGAGGTGGATGATAAGATTCGAAGTTCAAATGAGAAATCTGATGATATTTCAGCAGTCATGGAGCAGTTATCAGCTTCTATGGTATCGGTGACAGACACCGTGGCAGGAATTTCTGAAGATATGAAAGAAATTGAGGATCAGGCAAAGAATTTGTCGGATCGTTCGGATCATATGTTAGCATACTCAGATACTATGGACAAATCTGCCAATAGATTAAAAGAGGATGCAATTGCCAATAAGCAGAATACCGGCAGTATGGCAAATGAAATTATTGAACGGCTGCAAAGAGCTATTGAGGATAGCAGGCAGGTGGAAAAAGTCAGCGAGCTTACCAATGATATTCTTAACATTGCAGACCAGACGAATCTCCTTGCGCTGAATGCATCGATTGAAGCAGCGAGAGCAGGACAGGCGGGGCGCGGCTTTGCGGTCGTTGCATCTGAGATCGGAAAACTTTCGGAATCCAGTCGTGATGCGGCAGAGAACATTCAGGCAATCAATAAGAATGTGGTTGAGGCCGTACAGGGACTTATTCGCAATTCGAACGAACTTGTAAGTTATATACAGGAAAATATTCTTCCGGATTATGACAAATTCGTATCTGCGGGAGCGCAGTACAATGATGATGCGGTGTATATTCATGGTGTTGTAGAGAAGTTTTATGAAATGTCAGATGATTTAAGACAGCGTACAGTTCATATTATGAATTATATTGAAAATATCCTCTGTGCGGTAAAGGAAAGCTCAGAAGGAATCAACCTTGCAGCATCCAATACGGCAAATCTTTCCGGCGAAATCAGTAATATTTCAGAAAAGATCATGAAAAATAAAACGGTTGCGGATGAACTGAGTGCTGAAGCAGAGCATTTTATGTAGCATTACAGTTAATAACCATTGTTCAGAGAACTGTTTAAGAGAAGCAGGTATAAAAATTGTAACTATTAATCTTCTATAATAAAGAACGAAGGTTGAAGACTCTTGGATGAGTTTTCAGCCTTCGTTGTATTGCCATCGTAGTTGGAGATCAGTATCGACTGGATCAGGGATAAAATAACTTTGAAATTCCACGGTTGACATTTTTTCGACAGAGTGATAAAGTATATAGACAAAACAGTGATGTTATGGAAAGGTATAATTAATATAAATTTAGGTTATGCCTGCCAGAAGCAGAATTTAAGGCACACATCCTGTTTTTGGAAATTCATTCACGAGGAAAGGTGAGAAAATGAACGGTTTAGTAATTATCTTAATTGGAATTGTTGCATTGGGTGCCGGCTATCTTCTTTACGGACGCTGGCTCGCCAAAAAGTGGGGGATCGATGCAAATGCAAAGACACCTGCTTACAAGTATGAGGATGGAGAAGATTTCGTGCCATCTTCTAAATTTACAGTATTCTCCCATCAGTTTTCATCCATCGCGGGAGCAGGCCCTGTCACAGGTCCGATCTTAGCATCGGTATTCGGCTGGGTTCCGGTTCTGTTATGGCTGATCGTCGGAGGTCTTTTCTTCGGAGCGGTTCAGGATTTTGGTGCGCTGTACGCATCCGTAAAGAACGAAGGAAAATCTATGGGTATGCTGATTGAAAAGTATATCGGAAAAACAGGAAGAAAGCTCTTTATGCTTTTCTGCTGGCTGTTTACCCTGCTTGTTATTGCAGCATTTACAGATATGGTTGCAGGTACTTTTAATGCGTTCCCGTTAGATGCAGCGACCGGAGCAGCAGTGACAACACCAGTATTTGCAAATGGAGCAGCAGCTTCGGTATCTATGTTATTTATCGTATTTGCGATCATTCTTGGTCTTGTATTGAAAAAAACAGGTAAGATCAATGAAGGCGTAAAGGGTGTGATCGCTGTGGCACTCATCGTTGTTATGTTTGCCATCGGTATGAATCTTCCGATTTATGCATCTAAATC
Organism: uncultured Roseburia sp.; assembly: GCA_964388945.1. Taxonomy (GTDB): domain Bacteria; phylum Bacillota; class Clostridia; order Lachnospirales; family Lachnospiraceae; genus Roseburia_D. The sequence goes on along the minus strand of CAYMCM010000025.1, from coordinate 17,060 downwards.
TGTCTGGATCGGCATTATCATGGTATATCTGTTCCTTGCATCTGTACTCCCGATGTGGTTACTGATGCAGCCGAGAGATTACATGACTACTTATATGCTGCTTGGTATGATTATCGGTGCAGTTGTCGGTATCGTTGTTGCGCATCCGGCAATGGAATTAAACGCATTCAACGGATTTGCACTGACAGCAGCAGATGGAAGCACCTCTTATCTGTTCCCGACTCTGTTCGTAACGATTGCCTGTGGTGCAGTATCCGGATTCCATAGTCTGGTATCTTCCGGAACTTCATCTAAGACCATCAGCAATGAAAAAGATATGCCGATGGTAGGTTATGGCGCAATGGTTGTGGAATCCTTACTTGGTATCGTAGCACTTGTTGTTGTAGGCGCAGTTGCAGTAAACGGAACAAAGCCGGACGGAACACCGTTTTCAATCTTTTCTTCCGGTGTCGCAGGATTTTTGGAGCTGCTTGGTGTTCCGAACACGATAGCAACCGTATTCATGACCATGTGTGTATCTGCTCTGGCACTTACCTCACTGGATTCCGTAGCACGTATTGGACGTATGTCTTTCCAGGAACTGTTCTATGATGACACAACAGATCCGGAAAAGATGGATGGTTTACATAAAGTTCTGACTAACAAATATTTTGCCACCATCATCACACTGTTCTTCGGATGGCTTTTGACCCTTGGCGGTTACAACAACATCTGGCCGTTATTCGGTTCTGCGAACCAGCTGCTCGCAGCAATGGTACTGATCGCACTTGCCGTATTCTTAAAAACGACCGGACGTACCGGATGGACACTGTATGTTCCGATGTTCGCAATGCTTGCAGTTACTTTCACCGCACTGGTTCAGAAGACAATTGCGCTGGTAAGAAATGTTTCTGGCGGAACAGCAACTTTCCTGGTAGACGGTTTGCAGCTCATCGTTGCGATCCTGCTGATGATCCTTGGCGCACTGGTTGCTTACCACTGCCTGTCCAAGCTTTTTACAGCAAAAAAAGAAGAAGCATGAGAAATGAAATAAGATTATAATAGAAAGAACTGCAGCAATAGGGCTGCGGTTCTTTTTTTATCTCATATTGTAGTGGATGCAAAAGGGGCAGATCCTGGTGGACGAAAAGTTTGTTAAAAATTTATCAGATAGCTATTGCATTTTTAAATACGGTGCACTACAATAAAATCTGGCATGGCATGACGAGCGGAAGCAGTCAAGGCAAAATGCTGACTAAAAATTTCATAAAGAGAAAGGAATCAAAAGACATGAAACAAAGAAGTAAAAAAGTAAAGGCTTTGTTACTCGTGTTCACAACACTGACGATTGCACTGAGCGGATGCGGAAACGCAGGTGACGAAACAGGTGGAGAAAATTCCTCACAGATCACTGTAGGCATTGCACAGGATTTGGAAGACAGTCTTGACCCTCACAAAGCGGAAGCGGCAGGAACAAGAGAAATTCTGTTTAATGTATTTGAAGGTTTGTATAAACCGGACAGTGATGGCAATTTAGTTCCTGCGGTAGCAAGTGGATATGAAGTATCGGGCGATGGGCTTGTGTACACATTTACATTAAGAGATGGAGTGAAATTCCACAACGGAAATCCTGTTACGGCAGCGGACGTAAAATCTTCCCTTGAAACCTGCGCCGATAGCAGCAGCGGTTCCGCTCTGATACCGGCGTTTTCTAATATCGCATCGATCGGGACACCGGATGATAGGACGGTCGTGATCACGCTTGCAGAGGCAGATCCGGACTTTTTATCCTATGTGGCTGGTGTGAAAGCGGCGATCGTTCCGGCAGATAACGCAGATCCGGATGGAAGCCCGATTGGAACCGGTCCATACCAATACGTTTCCCGTTCCGTACAGGAAAACATCAAATTGGAAAGTTTCCCGGATTACTGGGGCGGCAAGCCAGACATTGATGAGGTCACTTTTAAAGTATGTGCAGATACGGATTCGGTGGTTACCAGTTTAAACAGCGGTTCCATAGATATGATGGCACATCTGACGACAACACAGGCAGAACAGTTAAGCGATGATTTTGATGTAGTGGAAGGCACTATGAATCTGGTGCAGGGCTTGTACTTAAACAATAGTTTTGAACCGTTCCAGAATGAGCAGGTAAGACAGGCACTGTGCTACGGCATTGACCGGGATGAGGTCATTGCTATGGTTTCTGATGGCAAAGGCGTGAAGGTCGGCAGCAGTATGTTCCCGAATTTCAAGAAATATTTTGAACCGGAGCTGGCAGACACATATACCTATGATGTGGAAAGGGCAAAAGAACTTCTGGCAGAGGCAGGTTACGGTGACGGATTTACCTTTACGATCACGGTTCCCGGCAATTACCCACAGCATGTAGACACGGCTCAGGTTATTGCTGAGCAGTTAAAGGAGATCGGAGTCACCGCTAAGATCAATCAGGTGGAATGGAACACCTGGCTGGATGATACATACGGAAATCGGAATTTTGAGGCAACACTGGTAGGTGTGGACGCATCCTACTTTGCTGCGTCTGCGATGTTATCCCGTTTTAATTCTGATGCAAAGAACAATTTTATCAATTATTCGAATCCGGATTATGATATAGCATATGAAACGGCCAGAAGCACCGTAAATGAGGAAGAACAGACGGCAGCTTACAAGAAGTGTGAAGAGATCCTTGCGGACACGGCAGCAAGTGTTTATATTCAGGATCTGCCGGATATGGTTGCATTGAATAAAAAGTTTACCGGATATCAATGTTATCCGCTTTATATTCAAGATATAGCGCAGATCAAACTGGCAGATACCCAGTAGATTTTAGTAAAGTAAAAAATGAATGATAAAGAGTAAGGCAGAGGGAGGAGAACAGGATATGAAACAGGCTGCAAAAAAAATAATTACCACCCTTCTTACACTGGTGATCGTATCATTTCTGCTCTTTCTCGCCTTTGAACTGATACCGGGAGATCCGGCAAGGGCGAAACTGGGGACGGATGCGACGCCGGAACAGCTTGCAGCACTGCGGACACAGATGGGACTGGATCGGCCGTTTTTAGAGCGGTATGTGACCTGGCTGTTTTCGTTTTTCACCGGTGACTTTGGAACCTCTTATAGTTATAGTATGCCGGTTGCAGAGATGATCTTGGATAAGCTGCCGATCACAGTCACTTTAACACTGATGGCGTTTCTTATGACAGTGGCAGTATCTATCCCGCTTGCTGTTTTTTTGGCAAAGCACGAGGGAACAGTCGCAGAAAGTATCTTTCTTGGCATCAATCAGGTGATCATGGCAGTACCTTCATTTTTTTCCGGGATACTGATCACGCTGATCTTTGGTGTGCTGTTAAAACTGTTTGTGCCGGGAGACTTTGTTTCCTATGATGTGGATATGTGGAAATTCCTCTCCTATCTGTTTTTCCCGGCGGTGGCGATTGCACTTCCAAAGACAGCCATGGCGGTGAAAATGCTGAGAAGTTCCTTGCTTACAGAGTTGAGAAATGATTATGTGAGGACAGCGTACAGCAGAGGGAATACGGTTTTCGGTGTGCTTTATAAGCATGTACTAAAAAACGCATTTCTTCCGGTTTTAACCTTTTTTGGAATGTCACTGGCAGACATTTTTACAGGCAGCATTGTCGTGGAAAAGGTGTTTAACATTCCCGGCATTGGAAGGATACTTATGACTTCAATCTCCAACCGGGATTATCCGGTGGTGGAAGCGGTCATCATGCTGATGGCGGTCGTCGTGGTTGTGACAAATCTGTGTGTGGATCTGATTTACCGGAAAATGGACCCGAGGATTACGGTGGAATAAATGATGAATGCATCGAAAAGAAGAAAAAGTAATAATTTTAAGATTGGCTGTGTCACTACGGGATGTGTGATGCTGTTTGTTCTGGCAGGGATCATCTGGACTCCTTATCCGCCGGAAGCGGTGGACGCATCGGCGAAGCTGGCAGGCAGCAGCATAAAGCATCCTTTCGGATGTGACCAGCTTGGACGGGATATTTTAAGCCGTGTTATGGCAGGCAGCCGGATCACGCTGTTTGCGGCAGCCGGAACCGTACTGCTCGGTGGTGGCGCAGGGATTTTGATCGGAGCGTTTACCGGGTATTTCGGCGGTTTTTTGGATGAAATACTGATGCGCATCATGGATGTCATGTTTGCGTTTCCGAGCATTCTGCTTTCATTGGTGGTGATCGCATTGCTCGGCCCGGGAAATTTTCAGACCGTGTTTGCGCTTGGGATTGCTTTTATTCCGAGCTTTGCAAGGATCGTGCGTAGTGAGTTTATGCGCTGCCGGGATATGGAGTATGTGAGGCTGGCAAAGCTTTCCGGCGCAGGAGATCTGCGGATCATGTTTGTCCATATTTTGCCGAATATCCGCCCGGTACTGCTTTCTTCTCTCATGATCGGCTTTAACAATGCGGTGCTTGCGGAAGCGGGGTTAAGCTATCTTGGCATCGGGGTACAGCCGCCATATGCGAGTCTGGGGAGAATGCTCTCGGAGGCACAGGCATACATTTTTGTCTCTCCGGGAAGCTGTATCTGGCCGGGACTGGTGCTGATCTTGATGATACTTGGGTTTTCACTTATGAGTGATGGAATAAAGACCAAAGTGCATGAGGGGACATGATGGAAAAGAAAGAATGTTTATTAAAAGTAGAACATCTGAATATTGAATTTCGGGACAAAAAGATGCCGCAAAAGGTAGTGACAGATTTTCAGCTTGCGTTGGACTACGGAGCAAGAGTGGGGCTGGTAGGGGAATCCGGTTCCGGAAAATCACTAAGCGCGCTGACAATTGCCGGACTTTTGACAAAACGAAAGGACGTGGATATCCGGGGCAGGATCTCTTTCGCAGGTCATGATGATTTTCTTTCTTTGAATGAGAACGAGTTATGTAAATTGAGAGGGACGGATATCGGAATAATCTTTCAAGAGCCAATGACATCGTTAAATCCGGTCAAAACCATTGGCTGGCAGGTAGAGGAGAGCCTTTTGATCCATACAGATCTCGCAAAGGAAGAACGGAGAGAACGTGCCCTGGAAGTGCTGTGTGATGTGGGACTCACGGATACAGAGCGGATCTATGCGGCGTATCCGCATGAGCTTTCGGGCGGACAGAGACAGCGTGTCATGATCGCAGCGGCGATGGTGCATAAACCAAAGCTTTTGATCGCGGATGAAGCGACTACGGCGCTTGATGTGACGATACAGGCACAGATCATGGATCTCTTAAAAAAGATCAATGAAAAAGAGCATACGGCGATCCTTTTCATTTCACACGATCTGCATCTGGTACGTGGGCTGTGTGAACAGGTTGTAGTCATGAAGGACGGCAGGATCGTGGAAGCCGGTGACGCTGATGCAGTGTTTTATGCACCGCAGGAAGCGTATACAAAAAAGTTGGTCTCTGCGGTGCCGAAGTTTGAGCGTGAACCGAAAGAGACATCGGGTGAGATATCAAAAGAGCATGAACAATCTGTGCTTTCGGTTTTGGGTCTGAATGTCTGGTTTGAGAAACGAAAGAAGCATCTATTTGGAAAAACAGAGACGATGCAGATCCTGCAGGATGTGAGTTTTTCGATCCGCAGGGGAGAGATCGTAGGTCTGGTGGGGGAGTCGGGTTCCGGGAAGTCTACGATTGCGCGGACACTGCTCGGAATCAACCGTAACTATGAAGGAACTATCATGCATGCGGAGGAACATCCGCAGATGGTGTTCCAAGATCCGTTTAGTTCGCTAAATCCCTCCAAAACAGTCGGATGGATCCTAGAAGAACCTTTAAAAAATTTCACAAAAGATGATAAAAAGACAAGACGAAAAAAGGCAGAAGCGATCTTAGAGCGCGTTGGACTTGGCGCAGAGTATCTGTCGCGATATCCGGGAGAACTTTCGGGCGGACAGAGGCAGCGTGTCTGCATTGCGCTTGCGCTTATCTTAAATCCGAAATTTTTGATCGCGGACGAAGCGGTATCTGCGCTTGATGTGACAATACAGGCACAAATACTTGCACTGATAAAAGAACTGCATGAAGAACTTGGAACGGCGATCCTTTTCATTTCACATGATCTGCGCGTGGTGTATCAGCTTTGTGACCGGGTGCTCATCTTAAAGCAGGGCAGGATCGTGGAGCAGGGGTCGGTAGAAGACATCTATAAACGTCCAAAAGAGGAATACACAAAACAGCTCCTTCGGAGTGCAAAATATTAAAAAAGAACTGGTATCTGCATATAAAATGCGTACCAGTTCTTTCTATTATATTATGCGGCGTGCTCTTCTTTTGGGGATTTTTTACCGGAGAATAGCTGGAAACCAAGTTTTCCGATGGTCTGCTTTGTGAAAGACAGGGCGAAAAATACAATGGCACTGTCGATCGGCAGCATGATCACATTTTTTAACAGGCGCATTGGCAGCAGCACGAAGAAGCCTTTGCCGTAGAGCTGTGAGATCCACAGTGTGTTAAAAAAGCAGTTTACGATCAGCTTTACCAGAAATTCCGCACATACGACACGGCGGAGCGAGAGCGGCTTGTGATAAAGAATCGAGCCGAAAATGAGTCCTGCGAGCATCGCGTCAAAGGTGAAACCGAAAAAGAACGGTCCTTCCGGTTTGACGAGGAATTTGAGTGTGTCCAGTGCTCCGCCGAAAATACAGCCGACAACAGGACCGAAGAGAAATTCAACGATGCGGTTCGGCAGACCGGAAAAACCGATGCGGATATAAGGCCCGATGGAAATGCTGGCTACTGTGCCGAGCACAATGGCAAGAGCCGCCATGAGACCACAGAGCACGAGATTTTTGGTTACTGTGAATTCATGTAAAGAATCCGAGAAAAGTTGTTTGATTTTTTTCATAAAAATAGCCTCCTTTTAGCAGTTTTCCTAAACTACATAGAGGAGACAAGAAATAACCTGAATGTAGCAGCGGGATGCGAAGCCTGTACCGCAAGCGTTTGCTTTTCGTCCGCGTGACAACTCCCTGTTCACATGGCACTTAACGCACAGATTTCTACTCTGCTAATATGTATGATATTAATTTTGACTTGTCCACTATAACACAAATGTCTGTTTATGTAAATAATAAATATGAAAAATGAAAAAATTCTTACGAAATTGTGCAAAACGTGGTAAAATAATAGAAAAATAAGGCATTTCAAAAAGGAATTTTTGGAGTGGAAAGAAGGGATCGTCATGTTTGCTGTTGGACAGACAAAAGCGCAGGTAGTCAGGAAGAAAGTCAGCATGCCGAGGGAGTTCAATCTGCGGAAAAAAGGAAGGAAGATTTATGGAGCCTGGGTCGGAGACAAATGCCTGTATCTTTCGGATGAAGAGAAAGTGCTTCGGGCAAAGGCGGGAAGAGAAGATCAGGTGAAGTTGATAAATGTGGATACCGAAAACCGTATCAGCGTTCCGGCGTCTTTGGAACATGCGAATGTCATGATACGCGGATGTATTTCCACGATCGAACTTCAGTTTATACCACAGAAATAGTCATCCGGACAAAAAGCGTTATTTTGGGAGGAATTTGGGAAAGATAAAAGAAAGGAAAAAGTACAGGAGGTGGACAGTCATTTATTATAAGATCATCGCCGACCGGCTGGAGGAGACAGATTTTGATGACTGGCAGGATCATAAGGATGGGATCGCGGTACTAAACGGAGGCGAATGGGAGCAGGCGACAGACATCCGGGCAAATTACCTGCTTGGATGGCGTGAGGATAATATTCATTTCTGCAAGCTGGAAAGCCATTCTGATTATCTGTTTGGGACATTTCACATTCCACAAAAGGGGCATTACCGGAATAATTACGGTTTTGCCTTTTATATTTTGCAGAGAAAGCTGATATTTATCGATGATACGGGGATTGTAGGAAAACAGATTGCGCGTATCCGGCAGGCGAGAGTGCGCAAAGGATATACGTTGGAGCGTTTTTTATATGATTTTCTGATCTCTCTGATCGAGAATGATCTGCTGTATCTGTCGGCATTGGAAAAAAAGATCGCCGGTATGGAGGAACGCATCTTAGAGAAGGAAGATAAGGAATTTAACCATGAGATGCTTAGAATGAAAAAGGAAATCTCAAGGATGCACCGTTATTACAGTCAGATGGCAGATGTGGGAGAAATGCTCTGTGAAAACGAGATGGATTTTTTCGGCAAAGACGAAGCAACCTGTTTTGGCGTGTTTACAGACCGGGCGGGCAGACTCAGGGAGGAGACACAGGTACTGAGGGAATATGCCATGCAGGTACAGGATGTATATCAGTCAGAGATCGGGATACGTCAAAATGATGTCATGAAAGTGCTCACGATCGTGACAACAATATTCCTGCCGTTGACGCTGATTGCCGGGTGGTATGGCATGAATTTTGTCTATATGCCGGAACTTGCGTGGAAATACGGGTATCCGGTGGTCATATTTGTCTCCGTTCTTGTTGTGTTGAGCAGTCTTTACATTTTTAAAAAGAAAAGATATTTGTGAAATCCTATACCAATTTGTATGCTGTATTGTTATAATAGTATATAAGTAAAAAAGATGAGTTTATGTTAGGAAAGGGAACGGAGGATGAAAATGGAAAAAACCTATTTGTATGCAGATGAAAAAGAACAGATGGCGCGTGCCAATGGGCTGTATGCGCTTACCAGCATTTTGTTTTATGCGTTTGTGGCAACAATCGTATGTATATCACATCTGCGCGGACTGCGGTCATTAGGATTTGTCTGTCTGATCGGAGTGGTCGTACTTGTAATGATCGTACTTAATTTGAAATTATATCGGGCAAATAAGGCGGATCGAAAGATACGTTATTTCTTGAGTACCGGGATTTTGATCGTGACTTTTTTGACGGGTATTGCATTTGATGCCGATTATATGCGTTTTGTGGGTGCAATACCATTTGTTATTGGTATTGTTTTCTTTGACAAACGTTATTTTGTGATCTATGGTTTTATAACAGGTGCGCTCAATGTAGTCATTATGCTGGTCAAAACTATGGTTATGAACCGTTATAGCGGAGAGGAAGTATTGGAGCAGTGGTGTGCGACACTCGTAATCTGTTTTTTGATGATTTTACTCTACTGGACAGTGGCAGTTGCCCATACGTTTAACCGTGATACGATCGGAAAGCTGGCGGACGAACAAAAGACACAGCAGCAAATGATGTACCATATCGTGAATGTGGCAGAACAGGTCAGAGAAGGTACGGAGCAGGCAGTGGACATCATGAACCGGCTCAATGAATCGACCGATACCGTAAATGGAGCAGTCCGTGATATTTCGGACAGCACACAGACGACAGCGGAGAATATTCAGGCGCAGACCGTAATGACACAGAATATTCAGGCGGCGATCGGTGAGACAATGGAGCGTTCAGCCCAAATGGTAGAGACGGCGAAAGAATCAGGAGAACTTAATGAAAAGAACGCAAGACTGATGGAACACTTAAAAGCGCAGTCGGAGAATATTGCCCGGATCAATGAGGGAGTGGCGGCATCCATGCAGAAGCTTCAGGAAAAGACAGAGGCGGTCAAAGGGATCGCGGATACGATCTTTTCCATTTCCAGTCAGACGAACCTGCTAGCGTTAAATGCTTCGATTGAAAGCGCAAGAGCAGGCGAAGCCGGAAAAGGTTTTGCGGTAGTAGCGGATGAAATCCGTCAGCTTGCAGAAAAGACTCGTCAGGAAACGGAAAATATCGCATCAATTTTGGATGAACTTTCCGGAGACGCACATTCAGCGGCGGATTCTGTAGGTGAGGCAGTGGCAGCGGCAGGAAAACAGGATGATCTGATCACAGAGGTTTCTGCAAGTTTTACCGACATGAATCAGAATGTTACGAAGCTGACAACGGATATCGGACAGATTGATGAAATGTTGGGGCAGCTTTCTGAGTCCAACAATCAGATCGTAGAGAATATCACCCAGCTTTCCGCAACAACAGAAGAGGTGACTGCATCCTCTCATCAGGCGGCGGAACTTAGTGTAAACAACTTAGAGCATGCGGAAGAGACAAAGAGACTGTTAGGCGGAGTGCTTGATGTGGCGGGGGAATTGCGGCAGTATACAGAATAGATAAAAAAGAAATAAAAAGAAATAGAAAGAGAGAAACCGTGTGTGATGGTTTCTCTCTTTTGGATTTTAAAGATATGTTTTATAAAATGTCAATGTATTCGCCCAAGAGCGCCTTGTTCATACTGCGCACCGCACAGAATTTGCCGCACATGGAGCAGGTGTCATCATGTTCCGGTTTGCGGTCTTCACGGATTGCTTTTGCGGTTTTGGGATCGATGGCGCATTCCCATTGGGCCTCCCAGTCGAGCGCGCGTCGCGCATCAGCCATTTTGTCATCCAGATCTCTGGCACCACGCACGCCCTTTGCAATATCGGCAGCGTGGGCAGCAATCTTTGAAGCGATGATGCCCTGCTTTACATCGTCCACATTCGGGAGCGCAAGGTGTTCTGCCGGAGTCACATAGCATAAGAAAGCGGCACCCGCGGAAGCGGCAGCGGCGCCGCCGATCGCAGCAGAGATGTGATCGTAACCCGGTGCGATGTCGGTAACAAGCGGTCCTAAGACATAAAATGGAGCACCGCCGCAGATGGACTGCTGGATCTTCATGTTGGCTGAGATCTGGTCGAGCGGCATATGTCCCGGACCTTCCACCATGACCTGAACATCTTTTGCCCAGGCACGTTTGGTCAGGTCACCGAGCCGCACGAGCTCTTCAATTTGACAGACATCGGAGGCGTCGGCAAGACAGCCCGGACGACAGGCGTCTCCAAGGGAGATTGTCATGTCATATTCACGGCAGATGTCTAAGATCTCATCATAATATTCATAAAACGGATTTTCCTTGCCGGTCATGCACATCCAGGCGAATACTAAAGAACCGCCGCGGGAAACGATGTTCATTTTTCGTTTGTGGTGTTTGATCTGCTCGATCGTCTTTCTGGTGATGCCGCAGTGGAGTGTGACGAAATCTACACCATCTTCGGCGTGCAGACGCACCACATCAATAAAATCCTTTGCGGTCAGCGTGGCGAGATCCCGCTGATAATGGATCACGGAATCGTAAATGGGAACCGTACCGATCATAGCCGGGCACTCACTGGTCAGCTTGCGGCGGAAGGGGATCGTGTCGCCGTGGGAGGACAGATCCATGATCGCCTCAGCACCCATGTTGACAGCTTCCCTGACTTTTTCCATTTCCAAATCATAGTCTTTGCAGTCTCTTGAAACGCCTAAATTGACATTGATCTTGGTCTTTAACATGGAACCGATGCCCTGCGGATCGATGCATTTGTGATTTTTGTTGGCGCAGATTACGACTTTGCCGGAAGCTACGAGCGGCAGCAGTTCATCTGTGGTCATTTGTTCTTTTGCGGCAACGGATCGTAATTCATCGGTCAGGATGCCCTTTTTTGCCGCTTCCATCTGGGTTGCATAATTTCTCATTTTTAAATCCTTCTTTCTATGATCTTTTGCGAGCCTGATAGATAAGCGGTGTGAAATGTATGTGCATATCGGCATATTCCGTTTTCCCATTGTTATAACAAAAAAACGGAATACTAACACGCAGCATTCCGTTTCCGTTATCGAATCCCGCCAGATATCTGATCCTGCGAGAATCCGTTACAGTCAATATTTCCCTACGTTAGCATTATCTAAATCAGGTTAAGGGTCTAAGCGATACAGCTTACTCTCAGCCGGCTTTGCGCAGGCTCCCCTGTTTGTATGTCCTATTGTATCACAAACCGAAAAAAAAGCAACTGTAAGCATAAGAAAAGCCTTGAAAAAAAGCGAAAGATAATATATTGTGATAGGTAAGGAAAGTTTGGATATAGGATATAAAATATAAGAGGTAGCAGGAGTATGTTGGATAAGGTAAGGAAGTGGCTGCCGTATTTTGTTATTGCGGCAGGATGTATGCTGATTATGTGTGCGTTTTTTGCGAATTTTAACAGCAGAGATCCCGAAAACATGAATCAGAGGGAGCCGGATGCGATCTGGCAGCAGGCGGATGGAAGCCAGATCTTTTCGTTTGCAACAGCAGATTATGGCATGATGCCGCAGGACATCATATTTTTCACCAATCACCAGCTTGTGGAAGCATATGCAGATGGAAATCTGATCTATGAAAATACAAAGACCGGTGGAATCTGGGGGCGTACGACCGGAGCACACTGGCATTTTGTTACGATTCCGTATGAGACGGAGGAGATACAGATCAAATTGACACCCCTGTATGAAAGCGTCAAATATCAGGAATGTACCTTTTACACCGGACGGGGACAGGAAGCGTTCCATGAGATCTTCGTACAGTCGATCGTTGCGTTTTTTGTCAGCGCACTGATTGTGATACTGGGGATCGGTATGATCATCTACTGGTTTATCGTACATAAAAAGGCAGAGAGCGGAGATGGGCTGTTACATCTTGGGACTTTTTCTTTCATATTCGGAATCTGGTCAGCCAATGAGACAGATGCAATGCGGCTGATCGTGCAGAACCGGATCGGGGCATCTTTTATGGCATGTGTTCTTTTGATATTGATGGGAATCCCATTTGTACTGTTTGTGCGGGATTTTTTGAATATTGGAGACCGGACGCTGTGGAAAGTGCTGTTTGTAATCAATGTGAGTGAGATGGCGGCGGTTCTGGCACTTCAGTTTTTTGATATTGCGGACATGAAAGAAACGCTCTGGATGACGCATCTGATGCTCTGCATCGCGCTGTTTTATCTGATCGGATGTCTGATCTATAAGATGTACTGCCGCCAGATTGACCGGCGTGCCAGGATCAGTATAATCGGAATGTTTTTGCTGACAGCGGTTACGCTGACGGATATCGTGCTGTATTACCGAAGAATCGGAGATGCAGATGTGTTCGGACGGTTTGTATTTCTCGGTTTCGTGCTGATGCTCGGCTATGAGGCGGCACATTATGCGGTTGATGCTATGGAAAAAGGCCGAAAAGCCAAGGTGTATGAGAAATTGGCAAATCATGATGTGCTTACCGGTCTTTATAACCGGAATGCTTACATGAAAGATGTGTCAGAGATCGGGGATGCCAGAGGAAAGATGCTTATCTCGTTTGATCTGAATAATTTAAAAGAATGCAATGACAGCTATGGACATATAGAAGGGGACAATTATCTGAAAAACGCGGCAAAGATTTTAGAAAGGGTATTTGATCCGTATGGAAAGCTTTACCGCATCGGTGGAGATGAATTCTGCTGTATCGTGGAGCATGCCGCAAAGTGTCCGATCGTGTTCTGTATCAAGAGAATGCGTGCGGAAGAGGAAAAATACAACAGCGATTCGAAACATTACCCAATCCATATTGCGTGCGGATATGCACAGTTTGAACCGGATTGCGACAGCAATTTTGAAGCACTGCGGGAACGCTCCGATGTCAGTATGTATGAAGATAAGTTGAATTTGAAACAAAAAATGCATATAAAGGATACGATAAGATGAAAACAAAGATAAAACTGATTGCGAGTGATCTCGATGGGACACTGCTTTTAGACGGAGCCACAAAATGCAGACCGGAATTATTTCCGCTGATCGAGGAACTGACCAGAAGGGGAGTCTATTTTATGCCGGCAAGCGGAAGGCAGTATCCTAGTTTACAGCGGCTGTTTGCGCCTGTGAAGGAGAAGATCATGTACCTGTGTGAGAATGGTGCACTGGTCATGCATCTCGATCAGGTTCTGATGAAACGGCAGTTTGAGGATGATCTTGCCATGCGCATCAGCAGGACGGTGTTAGAACATCCGGATTGTGAAGTGCTCATATCGGGAGAAAGGACAAGTTATGTGATCCCAAAGGACAATTCGTTTGTGACGTATCTGCGTGACGACATTGGAAATAATATTACGGTGATCGATAAGCCAGAGCGGATCAAGGAACCGATCATGAAGGTTTCCTATTTCACACCGGAAGACCGCCGTGATGCCGCAACTGCGGATTTTAAGCAGGCGTTCGGAGATAGCTGTCTGATCGTGACCTCCGGAAACCGCTGGGTGGATTTTGCGCCGCTCGGCACGAGCAAGGGGTCTGCATTGAAAGAGATCGGAGAGAAATTAGATATTCTGCCGGAGGAGATGGCGGCGTTCGGAGACAATGAAAATGACCGCACGATGCTGGAAGTTGTCGGACATCCGTATCTGATGGAGGAATGCAATCCGACCATGCGGGATGTCAGCGCAAAGACCTGCAGACTTGTGGAGGATTCTCTGCGGGAGATACTGGAGGAAATGGGATGAAAAACAAGTCAAAATTAAAAAAGATCCGTGAAAAGGGAACGGCGGCAGAAAAAGCACCAAAAGAGTGGTTTTATATGCAGCAAAAGGAAGTATCGGTTCGGGATATTGCAAAGGCTCTGGAGGAAGAGAGGGAGCTTTTGGCAGAGATCTGGGAAGAAGCAGGCGTGCTTGAGATTGAGATTCCGGAAGAACGCTCTATGGATTTTGAACAGACTAAGGCGGATTTTAAGGATGAATACAGTAAAAATTGGCTTGCAGAGCACGGTGTAAAGACCATGTTTTTTGTGACGATTGACCCGGAGCACTATGAACATGCAAAACGTATCATGCAGACGATCACGAAACAGATCGGTGGATTTTTCTGTGCGGACACAGAAGATTTTCATCCGCTGATCCAGTAATCAGGAGGTAGACATATGCCATTTATTGACTCAAAAATTACAATTCCGGTAAGCAGGGAGGAGCGCGAAAATTTAAAATCAGATCTGGGACGCACCATTTCGATTGTGAACAAGCCGGAAGGTTTTTTGATGCTCGGATTTGAAGATAATTATGATCTTTATATGGGAGGAAAAAAACTCGATAAGGGTGCGTTTGTTTCGGTGAAGCTGTTTGGCAATGCTTCTGCGAAAGAATATAACGCAATGACAGAAGAAATCTGCCGTATTTTTAAGGAACGGCTTGGAATACCGGGAAATGCCGTGTACATCACTTACCAGGGGATCAATGACTGGGGATGGGACGGCAGAAATTTCTGAAAATGGTAAAAAAGATTCTCTAAGATAAGACAGACATATAAAAAAATCCCCGGCATACAATGTAACAATTAGTATCGCAGGGGATTTTTTGTGAAGAGCTATATCGAGGAGAGGGTCATAAATATTGCAAATTATATTATCGAGAACAATGCAACAGTGCGTCAGACGGCGAAAAAGTTCGGCATAAGCAAGAGTACGGTACATAAAGATGTGACAGAACGCATTCTCCAAATCAACCCAACACTTGCGGCAGAAGCAAGAAAAGTCTTAGATGTAAACAAATCCGAGCGTCATATCCGCGGTGGAATGGCGACCAAGGAAAAATATCTGCATCAGCATATCTGAAGAAAAGATGCAACTTCTACTTGTAAACTTGAAACTGCTCCCTTATAATAGGAAGATAGATTGAAAATACCAGGAGGAAAAATTCGTGGACAAAGAATTAGTCATTGTACTTGATTTTGGCGGACAATATAACCAGCTGATCGCACGGCGTGTCAGAGAATGCAACGTTTATTGCGAAGTGCATCCGTATAACATGCCGCTTGAGAAAATAAAAGAGATGAATCCGAAGGGGATCATCTTCACCGGAGGACCAAACAGTGTTTATGCAGAGGAATCTCCGCGTTGTGGAAAGGAGATCTTTGAACTCGGAATACCGGTACTCGGTATCTGCTACGGTTCCCAGCTTATGGCATATCTGCTCGGCGGAAGTGTAAAGACAGCTCCGGTCAGCGAATACGGAAAGACGGAAGTGACAGCAGAGGCAGGTTCTTTACTGCTTGATGGCGTAAAGGATAAGACCATCTGCTGGATGAGCCACACCGATTATATTGAGAAAGCACCGGAAGGATTTACCGTGACCGCACATACACCGGTCTGCCCGGTAGCAGCAATGGAGTGCAAAGAAAGAAAACTGTATGCAACACAGTTCCATCCGGAAGTTATGCATACCGAGGAAGGTATGAAGATGCTTTCCAATTTTGTATACAATGCCTGCGGCTGCAAGGGTGACTGGAAGATGGATTCTTTTGTGGAAACCACGATCCAGCAGCTTCGTGAAAAAGTCGGAAACGGCAAGGTGCTCTGTGCTCTGTCTGGCGGTGTGGATTCTTCCGTGGCAGCAGTGCTTTTATCCAAAGCAGTCGGTAAACAGCTTACCTGCGTGTTTGTAGATCACGGTCTGCTCCGCAAAAACGAAGGCGACGAAGTGGAAGCGGTATTTGGCCCGAATGGTCCGTATGACTTAAACTTTATCCGTGTGAATGCACAGAATCGTTTTTATGAGAAGTTAAAGGGAGTTACTGAACCGGAACAGAAGCGTAAGATTATCGGAGAAGAATTTATCCGTGTCTTTGAGGACGAGGCAAAGAAGATCGGCGCGGTCGATTATCTGGTGCAGGGAACGATTTATCCGGACGTTATCGAATCCGGTCTCGGCAAATCCGCAGTTATCAAGTCCCACCACAATGTCGGCGGACTTCCGGACTGCGTGGATTTCAAAGAGATCATTGAGCCGCTCCGTCTCTTGTTCAAGGATGAGGTAAGAAAAGCCGGACTGGAGCTTGGTATCCCGGATTATCTGGTGTACCGCCAGCCGTTCCCGGGACCGGGACTCGGCATCCGCATCATCGGCGAAGTCACTGCCGAAAAAGTAAAGATCGTCCAGGATGCAGATGCGATCTACCGCGAAGAAATCGCCAACGCCGGCTGTGACAAAGGACTGGGTCAGTACTTTGCAGCATTGACGAACATGCAGTCCGTCGGTGTCATGGGAGATGGACGAACCTACGATTATGCGATCGCACTGCGCGCTGTAAACACTGCGGACTTCATGACCGCGGACTGCGCACAGCTTCCGTGGGAAGTATTGACAAAAGTTGCGAACCGCATTGTCAATGAAGTAAAGGGCGTCAATCGTGTTATGTATGACTGCACGAGCAAGCCGCCAGCTACGATTGAGTTTGAATAATGTACATGAGCCAAGAAATGCCGAATTTACGGCGTTTCTTGGCTCGTTTTTGGTTGCGTGAC
>CAYMCM010000024.1:0-34850 GCA_964388945.1 uncultured Roseburia sp. | reverse complement strand
TTCAGGAACTGAGAAGAGTAGCAGAACTTTATCCAAATCAGCCGGAAGATCTTGCGATGGCAATGTCTGTATATATGCTTGGATTTAATACATATCTTGGCTTTGACAGACAGGAAGTAGAGGAATTTGCAGGTGCAGGAGATGCAATGCTGAAATGGATTTATGAGTATGCGAGAAAAATTGACACAAAATGAAATATTGAGAAAGAGGAAAATAATGAATAAATTTGTAAATTATGTAGAAATACAAGCAGAGAAAGCGGAAAACTTATCATTTTGTCGCGGGATAAAATTATTACATATCAGGGACAAAGTTGAAGAAATGTTATCAATGATTGGGAGAGAATCTATTTTTGAAGAGTATACGGTTCATGATATAAGACATATTGACGAAATGTTAAAAATTTCGGAATGGCTTATCCCAGAAAAGACTAAAAAAAGTATGACTTCGGCAGAATGGTTGATGCTTACGTTGGCAATTTATTTCCATGATCTAGGAATGTTAGTAACAAGGGAAGAGTTTAAAAATCGCGAAAAAACAGATTTTTCAAATTATAAAACAAAAATATTAAATGGAACAGAACCTTCAGAATACAAAGAATATGTAAAGCAACAAGAGGATACTTTTTTGTATCAAGAATTTGTACGTGAAAATCATGCTATTCGAATTAGACAATGGATTGAAGGAAAGAATGATTCTGATTTAGGCGAAGCTGCAATAGTTAGAAGAGAAATAGATGATATATTAAAAAATTTGGATAAAATGTTCAAAAATGATTTAGCGATGATTTGTGAAAGCCATCATAAGGATGATATAGAAGAATTTAGTAAATACAAGATTAAAAAAATGTATGGAAATACAGATGCAGAAAGAGTTAATTTGAACTATGTAGCTGTCATTTTAAGAACTGCGGATTTATTACATATAACTAGAGATAGAACACCGTCTATTGCTAGAAGATTGATAAATGTGAGTAATCCCACAAGTGTGATTGAGTGGGAGAAACAAGGTGCTGTTAGAGCAGTAGGTGCAAAAGAACAGAGAAATGAGGAAGGTATAGTTGATAACACACGACAGAAAGACACTATAGAAGTTACAGCTTATTTTGATGGAGTAGACACGGCAGAAGCGTATTTTGGTTTATCTTCATATCTACAATATACTAGAAAAGAATTATTAAAGTGCAGTGAAATTGTTGAAAAAGCACAAAAGCGAGAAGGTGCTATAGAGTACGAATTTCCTTGGAGAGAGATAGATGAATCACAAATAGAAGTTATTGGTTTTGAAAAGAAAAAATTACAATTTACGATTGCACAGGAAAACATCTTACAATTGTTGGTGGGGCACACTTTGTATAATGATTCGTCAGTTGTAGTAAGGGAGTTAGTTCAAAATGGAATAGATGCTGTTAGATTACAAGCAGAATTTTATAAAAGAGAAGGGAGGGAGTATAAGGAAGGAGAAGTTTTAGTTAAGTGGGATAGTCAAAAAAGAGAATTGAGTTTTTGTGATAATGGTACAGGAATGTCAATGTATGATGTGGAAAATTATTTATTAAAAGTAGGTGCATCAAAATATAGAGATGAAACAGTGAAAAAACAATTTCCTGATTTTTCTTCTATAAGTCACTTTGGTATTGGTATTTTGACATGTTTTATGATTGCAAATGACATAGATATTATAACTAATTCTAATGAAAAAGAAGAAGCAAACTGCATTAATTTGCGAAAGGTAACAGGAAGTTATTTGTTGAAAAAATTAGGAAAGTGTGAATTAGATGATTATATCAAGAAACATGGAACAATAGTTAAATTGTATGTGCGAAATGATGTTGATATGTCTAGTTTGGAAAGTGATTTGAGAAAATGGATTGTGCTTCCAGAATATCCAGTATACTTGAGTGTTGATCAAAAAGGTAAGATAAGAATTGGTTATGATTCGTTAAAAGGTATGCTTACGAAATATTTAAATGAAACGGGCTATGTTGTTGATGGAGTTAAATATGATGTTTATGAAAAAGAACACGGTAATGTGACAGTTGCATATGCAGTTAGGCATTTGAAATATATGTCAGATTGGTGTTTAATGACAGCAGATACAAGAAAATCACAAAAAAGAGCAATATTACCTGTTGGAACCTGTGTTGAAGGGATTAGAGTGGAGTTTTCAACACCAGGATATAAGACTACATCGATATTAGCAATCGCTAATATAAAAAATAGCAAATACCAAACGAATGTAGCGAGATCGGCGCTTGAATTAGATGCTAATAATGAAATCTTAACAAAAATTTATGATGTTTATAGAGAATATATTCAAGAACAAATGGATAAGTTGGAAGAACAGGATTATGCACAATCATGGGCCGTGGCTGAAGGTAGATATTTAATGAAGCCTCTGATTTATGATGAATATAGTAATGGTAGAGTAGAGCCTATTGATGAGGATGTCCTTATTAAGAGACTGGCTCGATTGAAATGCATGACGATAGAAGATGAAGGAGTACGGAAAATACTTTCACCGGAAGAGGTAGCAGAACTGGAAGAAATTAATTTATTTGAGTGTGGTATGACTAGAGCTGGAGAATATTTGTTGAAAGAAATTAAAAGTAATGCTACATTAGGCAGTTTGATTAGTGTTGTGTGTGGGGACAATTTCTTGAAAAATGTCAGAAATGTTGTATGTAATATTGATATGACAAATGTTTTGCATAAGTATGCTTTCAAAAATAAGGAAGTTAGAAGAATTGAAGTAGCACATAAACAAAGAAGGATTCATTTGACATATTCATCGCCAAAGAATATATGGTATGTGTTTGATCTGAAAAATCGAGGAATAGCTAGGACGTTATATATACCTAGAAAATCTGTAGAAATAACAGGCTTAAAAGATGAGATAGGGGTAAAAGCTTTTGGTGGAATATATGTGCAAAGTGGAACAAGTTTGTGGAAATATTTAATGAAAGTTATTGATGCTTTTCAAAATGAAAAAACAGAAGAAAATGACATTTTATTAGAAGTATTTTTGTCCTATGTATTTGATAGCAGAGTATTAGAGATGGTCTATAGACAAGATGTAAATACGAACAGTATGTTTAAACAGTTGCTAGAAGATAGATTTATACGTGTAAGTAATGAGTTGATAGAAAAAATGTGGACAAAGATAGATACGGAGGAGTTTATCAAAGTTGTCCTTGTTAAAAATTATACATTGTATTCTATTGATAATTGGTCAAGAAAGGAGGAGGTATTTTAAAATAAGGCAATAATTAGTTAGAGTGAAATAAGGAAAAGTTTTTTGCTACAATAACGTTCTTTGCATGCCGCAGGTGGCGGCTGCGGAGACAATCACAGAAAAGATGAATGGGTATTAGGGAATTATGAGATATTTAACAGGATTAAAACAAAAATACATTGGAGACCGCTCATTTTACAAAAGGTATCTTCTTTTGGCGGTGCCGATGATCTTACAGAATGCGATCACGAATCTGGTCAGCTTTTTGGATAATATTATGGTCGGGCAGTTAGGGACAGAGCAGATGTCAGGAGTTGCGATCGTTAATCAGTTGATCTTTGTATACAATCTGGCAGTTTTCGGAGCGGCATCGGCGGCAAGTATCTTTGGTGCGCAGTATTTCGGAAAAGGAAATCATAAAGGCCATATGTATTCGTTTCGGTTTAAACTGTATGCGACATTGCTTGTAACGATGTTTACCATATTGTTGTTTGTCACAAAAGGAAGCAGCCTGATCTCGTTGTATCTGACCGATACAGCAGGAAATGGTGCGACCGAACTGGCATTGCAATACGGGTTGGAATATCTGGCAATTATGATGGCAGGTCTGATCCCGTTTGCGGTCAATCAGGCATATGCGACCAATATTAAGGAAACTGGGCAGACATTTGTACCGATGATAGCCAGCTTTGCGGCTGTCGCTATAAACGCAGGGCTGGATTATCTGTTGATTTTCGGAGTCGGTCCATTTCCGGAACTCGGAGTCCGGGGAGCGGCACTTGCTACTGTAATCTCCCGTTATATGGAGGCGCTGATCGTGATCGTATGGGCGCATATGCACAGAGAGACAAACCGGTATCTGGAAGGTGCTTATGCAGGATTTGGGATGCCGGGGAGTGAGTTAAAAGCGATTTTGGTAAAAGGGCTTCCGCTGATGTTAAATGAAGTGCTCTGGGCGGCTGGTATGACGACCGTAACACAGTGCTATTCAGTTCGTGGGCTGGACGTGGTGGCGGGTTTAAACATTGCGACTACGATCACAAACCTCTTTAACATAGTATATATCCAGCTCGGTGCCTGCATCAGTATTGTTGTAGGTCAGCATCTGGGTGCCGGAGAATTAAAAGAGGCAAAGGATGCCGATAATAAGATGATCGTATTTAGTGTATTTTGCTGTGTGATCATGGCGGGAATCATGCTGCTGGTGGGCGGTTTCTTCCCGGAAATCTATAATACTTCGGAAGAGATAAAAACACTGGCGGTTAATTTTATTGCGGTTTCAGCAATGATCATGCCGTTTTGCGCATTTAGTCATGCGTCGTATTTTACACTTCGTTCCGGTGGAAAGACACTGGTGACATTTTTATTTGATTCGGTTTTTACATGGGTGGTAGTTGTGCCGTTGGCGTATCTTTTGGCACATTACACGGGACTCGGAATCATAAGTGTTTACTTTTTTGTACAGGCAACGGAATTGATCAAGGTGATCATTGGATACTGCATGGTGCGAAGCAATGTCTGGGTAGTGCAGATGGTGTAGTAATGCATTCATGTCACTTTATAAAAAAATTGCGGGGGATGCGACACCATACAGGCAGACAAAAAGTTTTTTTAGTAGTAGTATAGAATAAAGTACGAAAAGGAGACATTATGAAACATATTGATCTTGTAAAAAAACTGACAGTCCTATGCTGTATGGTGTTATGCTTGGCGCAGGTGACTGCCTGCGACAGAAAAGCGTTGGAAGAACAGGCGGGAGAACTCGCGCAGACAGCAAAGGATGCGGCAAAAGAAAAGGTGGATGCGTACTTAGAGAGCTGCACTGAGAGCGGAGAGGGCAGACCTACGTTAGAAGATGAACCGGAAATATACAGTCAGGTGGTGGACGAATTTTTCGCAGCAGTGGATGCCGGAGACAAGGAAAAGATTCTCGGACAGTTTGCGCCCAATGTGAGAAAACACGACAAGGATCTGGAAGAAAAACTCGATGAACTGCTTGCCTTTTATCCGGGGCCGACGGATCTGTGCGATCGGGAAAAGAGTAGTCCGATGATGGGATCATATACGATCGATTATGGGAAATATCAGTGTAAAATAATTGACTGGTTTCCGGTGGTGTCGAATGGAATCAATTATTACTGCCAGCTTTCTTATATCTATTGGGATGATAAGAATCCGGATAATGTTGGTATTGAGTATGTGGATATGGTGTCAGAAAAGGTTATATGTTCCGAACCCTTCAAATGGCCGGAAGAGCAGGGGATTTTTGTGCAGACCGATGCCCCCGGTGATTATGAGACGAGAAGGATCGCTTATTATCCGCAGATTTATGTGCCGATTGACCGGACGCTGACACGGGAAGATGTGGAGGAGTTTTTAAAGACAGGCGGAAATTTTATAGATTTTCAGGAACAATTTGGAGAACCAAATGTAGTGGAGTCAAAATATACGTCTTATGCCTATGAACTGCAGGATGAAAATGGAGAAAAACGTTATGCAGATTTTATGGTAGCTCATAAAAAAGATTGGAAAATATTAAGTGTGACGGTGGTCAATGATACAGATAATATCCCATTGGATACGCTCTATTGTGCGCCGGAATTAGACGAAAAATAAGTGTCTGCTGTTGTGTCCGGGCCAAAAAACGATTATAATAAGAACAACAGAAGATTGCATAAAAACTGCGGCATATGAATATGGCGTAAGGAGTGTTTACATATGGAAGAAAACGAACAGAAAGAACCGTTAGAGAAAAGACCAGAGCAGGATTGTGGGGGGAATAAGACCACAAATCCAGAAGCAGACGTTCAGATGAGATCAGAGATCACGATGCAGGAAGCGGACATTCAGACGAGCCCGGAGATCGTGAAGTCAGAAACAGTAAGACTGCGGGAAACGTTAAGGCTCCGTAAGATCGATTATGTCAGACAGCAGGTGGAAAAACAGCGTGCGGCGGAGGATCTGCTGACGGAACAGATCGCGGAAGAACAGAGGATCTTAGATGAGGTGCTCTATACGATCGATGATAACATGAACCGCACGGAGGAGAGCAGAAAATACAACAAAGAGATGCAGGAAGAAATCAATGCACGTATTTATGGGATGCATGGCATTACCGGCGATAAGATGCAGGGAATGGAAGAAAGCAGAAATGCTTATTACCGGGGATGTGCATTTTCACTGTTTCTGCTTTCGGTGATACTGACATTGCTCTGTGGTTTTCTGCATGGATTTGCGGCGGAGATCACATTGTTTATGCTCAGTTATACCGGGATAGAGGGAGCACTGCTTTCGAAAGAGGACAGGCGGGGCAGATGGCTCTCTTTGCTTTGCAGAGTGCTCTATCTTTTCATGTTTCCTGCTATGATGGTGATATTTGTCTGCTATGAGCTTGGCTATCCGGAATATGGTCAGTTTCTGCCGTGGATGGTAGCGGGTGGTGTTGTGATTGTGATCCTTGCGGTGTCGTCCGTCTTTTTATATGATCCATACAGGAAGGATAAGAAACGTGTGCGCAATGCGAAAAATTATATCAGTGACATAGAAAAGCTGGCAAAAAAAGAGGTGCACAAGAATCGAAAGATCCGTGACCGTGAGGAGAAGAAAGAGCAGAAAGCCGCAGAGCGCAGAGAACAGAAAGAACAAAGAAAAAAACAGCGGAAGCAGCGTCTGGAACAGAGGAAGCAAAATTGGGAAGAGAGAAGGAAGAAAAAGCAGCAACCGGAAGATTAGGGCGGTGAGTTAGTTGGTAATAAGCAGATACGTCAGTATAAAAAAGCTGAAAAGCGGCATGGTCATTGCAAAGTCGGTGCAGGATGCTAGAGGGCGCGAACTGGTCGTTTATGGGAGCACATTAAATGATTATCAGATCGAAGCGTTAAAAAAGCTTGGGATACCGGGCGTTTACATCAGAGAGGGTGAGGACGAGAAAGAGGATATTCCGCTGCCGATACAGGATAAGATTGAACGGCTGACCGTGGAAGACGAGGCAAAGGTACAGCTTTCCGAGAGTGTAAAGAAGCGTGTTGCGGAGGGAATCCAGTATCTGTATCAGAATGTGGATTCGGAGCATTTTGCGGAGGCGGCAGATGGGATTGCAAATGAACTGTTAAAATCCATTGAAGAAAACAATGCGATCGCCGTTGACATCGGTATGTTGAAAGTCAGCGATGAATATACGTTTCGCCATAGTGTGGATGTGGCAACGATTGCGATGGTCATTGCGAAAAAATACGGCATGAACGAGCGGCAGATCCGGGCAATCGGTATCGCGGGGCTTTTGCATGATGTCGGAAAATCAAAGATTCCAAATGAGATCTTAAACAAAGCAGGAAAACTGACGGATGAAGAATTTGCGGTCATGCGGCAGCACCCGGTGCTTGGCTATAAGATCTTGATGGATAAGCAGGATATTTCGGATGAGATCGCACATGGTGTTTTGGAACATCATGAAAAGGTAAACGGAAAAGGTTATCCGCTTGGATTAAAGGGTGCTGAGATCAGCCCTTATGCGAAGATCATATCGGTAGCGGATATTTACGACGCACTGGTTACGGAGCGGCCGTATAAAAAGCCAATGACAAAGCGGGATGCCGTGGAGATGATCATGGCATTGACTGACGAGATCGATATTACCGCAATGAAAAGTTTTCTTGGAAGTGTGATCCTCTATCCGGTCGGCTGCACCGTACAGCTTAGCAGCGGAGAGCCGGCGCGGGTGGTTTCAAACAATGAGGGATATATATTAAGACCTAAAGTGGTCGGGCTGAAAACAGGAAAAATATACGATCTGGCAGGAGATTTTAAGTGTGCGAATGTCGTGATCCAATAGGAAACATCTGGCCTTGTATGTGTTATGATGATATGGCGATAACAGATACGGGGCTTTTTTGTGCCGTTTAGAAAATAGAAAGGGGAATCTCAATGGAATATGCATTGATCACGGGGGCAACCAGCGGGATCGGCTATGCACTGGCGGAGTGTTTCGCAAAGGATGGTGTGGGGCTGGTGTTGGTTTCTTCGAATCAGGAACATTTAAGACAGACAAAAGAGAAACTGGAAAAGAAGTATGATACGCTGATCGAATTATATGAAAAAGATCTGTCGGTGCCCGGAGCACCGGAAGAACTTTATCAGGAGATAAGATCCAGACAGACACCGATCACATTTTTAGTGAACAATGCAGGATTTGGGCTGCTCGGAGCTACGGATCAGATCGATCTTGTGCAGGATGAAGGGATGCTCACGTTAAATATGCTGACTCCGGTGAAACTGACCAAACTGTTTTTACCGGATATGGAGCGGTGCGGCAGGGGATATATCTTAAATGTAGCGTCGACCGGTGCGTTTCAGCCGGGACCGTACAACAGCACATATTACGCCAGCAAAGCGTTTTTATACAGCTACAGCCGAGCAATCCGTGTGGAATTAAAAGAAAAAGGAATTTCGGTGAGTACGCTCTGTCCGGGGACGACCGGAACCGGATTTTTTGAACGGGCGGGAACAAAGACACCGTTTTTTGCGATGAAGCCGGAGCGTGTGGCGGCGATTGCCTATGAGGGGATGCAAAAAGGAAAAGATGTCATTGTGCCGGGCTTTTTTAACCAGGTAATGCGGATCGTTCCACAGAATATCAAGCTGGCAGCAGTGGCGAAGATGAAGAAAAAGCAGGCGGGCAGATCGAAAAAATGATGGAAGCCTGAAAAACAGGAATGTGAAAAAAATGGGAGAAAAATATGAAGTTTTATTTGGCACCCTTAGAGGGAATCACCGGTTACATTTATCGGAATGCACTGCATGATTTTTTTGGAACAGGCATAGACAAATATTTTATGCCGTTTTTAGCACCGCACACGAAGCGCAGTTTTAACGCAAAAGAAAAAAATGATCTTCTGCCGGAACACAACGAGGGAATGTATGCTGTTCCGCAGATCCTTACGAACAGTGCACAGGATTTTCTGCGGATTGAAAAAGATCTGCTGGCGTTTGGGTATCAGGAGTTAAATATCAATCTGGGCTGTCCTTCCGGGACAGTCGTTGCGAAAGGGCGTGGTGCGGGCTTTCTTACTGAGCCGGAAAAGCTGGATCAGTTTTTGGAGGAGATCTTTTCGAAAACCGATGCCAAAATTTCGTTAAAGACGAGGATCGGAATGGTGGAGCCGGAGGAATTTTACCGGCTGCTTGAAATTTATAACAAGTATCCGTTGGAAGAGCTGATCGTTCATCCGAGAGTGAGGCAGGAACTTTACCGTGGAAAGCCGCATTTTGAGATTTTCCGTTATGCGATGGAGTACAGCAAAAATCCACTTTGCTACAACGGGGACATTGTGTCAGTTGATAGTTATGTAAACTTACTTGCCGACTGGGAAAAAGAATCGGAAGAGGACAGGAACAGAGTTACTTCTGTCATGCTCGGCCGCGGCGTATTAAGAGATCCGGCGCTGATCGAAAAATTGGCGGCGTTTGCATCCGGTGAAATGTGCAGGACGGATGCAGAAAAAGTGAGTGAAAAAACAGATCGAAAGAAACTTCTGGAATTTCATGACAGACTGGCAGCGGATTACCAGGCAGAATTTTCCGGGGATCAGAATGTGCTTTTTAAGATGAAAGAACTTTGGTCGTATCTGATCGGGCAGTTTCCCGGAAAGGAAAAAGAAGCCAGGGCAATCCGCAAGGCAAGACGACTGGAAGAGTATCAGGCGGCGGTAAAGGGAATATTCTATAATGTATATTGATTCACTTTAAAACGGCCGTGATCGGTTTCTAAGATCACAAAGGAGTTGGGTTCGCCTCTGCCGTCACTGACGCTGCCCGGATTTAAATAAGTCACACCCCCGCGTTCAAAAAGTGTATAATGGTGTGTGTGACCGAAAATGACAAGATCTGTGTCCTCCGGAATCTGGAACAGGCGGTTTAGATCATGAATCAGGGAGATGGAGATCCCGTCGATATGAAACGAGAGAATTTCTTGCATATCGGCGGCATAGCTGCCCCAGTCGCAGTTGCCCCTTACGAGATAAGAAGGGAGTTTCAACTGGAAAATAGCGCGGTAACATGCTTCACTTCCGATGTCTCCGGCGTGGATCAAAAAGTCACATTCTTTTAATGTCTCTGCTGCGGTATCCGGGAGGGAGCCGTGTGTATCAGATATAACCCCAATTTTCATAAAAAACCTCCGTAAATAAATAATTTTGACTTACTTTTTATTGTAGAGGTTTCTGAAAGAAAAATCAATCATGTTTGAAGGAGACACAGATAAACCAGGTGGGAGATGCACAGACTTAAAAAGCACTTATTGAAGGTTTGGAAAAAAAGGAATATAATATGGAAGATATTAAATTCTTAAGAAAAAAGAGCAAGGGAAGATAAACTATGCATGAAACAACAAAAAGTAATCCGCTCGGTACAGAGCGGGTAGGAAGTCTTATGGTAAAATTTGCAGTGCCGAGTATTGTCGCAATGCTTGTGGGAGCACTCTACAATATTGTAGATCAGCTATTCATCGGGCAGGCAGTGGGGACGGTCGGAAATGCGGCAACTAACATCGCGTTTCCGCTTTCGACATCCTGTATTGCACTGGCGCTGTTATTCGGGATCGGCGGAGCATCTAATTTTAACCTGGCAATGGGAGAGGGAAAGAAAGAGAATGCGGCGTTCTATGCCGGAAATGCGGCGGTACTTTTAGTCGGGAGCGGACTGGTACTGTTCGTTATTACACAGCTTTTTTTAACACCGTTGCTTTTGTTTTTCGGAGCACCGGCGGATGTTCTGCCTTATGCAGAGGTCTATGTGCGCATCACTTCGATTGGTTTTCCGTGTCTGATTCTGACGACAGGCGGATGTCATCTGATCCGTGCGGACGGCAGCCCGAAGATGTCGATGGTCTGCAATTTGATCGGAGCGGTGATAAATACCGTTCTGGACGCCATTTTTGTCCTTGGATTCGGATGGGGTATGGCAGGAGCGGCACTTGCAACGATCATAGGTCAGTTTGTATCTGCGGTGGTCGTGATCCGTTATCTGTTTCACTATAAGACCGTACATCTGGGCAAAAAGCAACTGAATGTGAAAGCAAAATATGCGATGGATATCATGGCACTTGGTACGGCATCCTTTTTCAATCAGGTCGCAATGATGATCGTGCAGATCGTCTTAAACAAGTCTTTGAACCACTATGGAGAACTTTCTGAATATGGTGCTGCGATACCGCTTGCGTGTGCCGGGATCGTTATGAAAGTCGGGCAGTTGTTCTTTTCTGTGATCATCGGTATTTCACAGGGAACACAGCCGATAGAGAGTTTTAATTATGGGGCGAAAAAATATGGAAGAGTGCGTGAGGCATACGGCTTAGCAGTCCGCACAGGAGCAGTCATTTCCGTACTGTCTTTTGTGGTATTTCAGATGTTTCCGAGAGAGATCCTTGCGTTGTTCGGAAATGGAAGCGATGCTTATTTCAAATTTGGGGAGAAATTTTTAAGAATATATCTGTTTTTTACGTTTGTGAATTTTTTACAGCCGATCACGTCGACTTTTTTTACATCAATCGGAAAACCGCAGAAAGGAACGTTTCTTTCACTGACAAGACAGATCGTGTTTTTACTGCCGCTGATCTTGGTATTGCCGCTTTTTTGGGGCATAGACGGGATTATGTATGCCGCACCGGTCGCAGACTGCCTTGCGGCAGCCATAGCGATCGTGATGGCAATAAAAGAATTTCGTGAGATGAAAAAACTGGAATTATCAGTCCTTTAACGGAACGCCATGACCATCCACTTTGATCGCACCGCACAGGATCATGATTCCTTCAACCAGTCCCCAGATACCGATGCCGAAGACGATCAGTGCACCGATACCGAGGCAGGAAAGCAGGATGCCTACGATAGTGCATACGAGCTGGATAACAGCTTTGGTCGTATAACCGAGATAAAAGTTATGTACACCGAAAGAACCGACAAAGATGCCGAGCAGTCCGGCTGCCAGTTTTGATTTTGCGTTTGGAATCATATTTGCGTCCGGCGCAAGAGATACACCACAGTTTAAACATACTGTGCTGGTCTGTGGAACCGGTTGGCCGCAGTTCGGGCAAAAATTATTGCCCTGCCCCTTAGGGCATCCGCACTTTACACAGATGACAGCGTCATCGGTCTGATAAGGTGCTCCGCAGTGTCTGCAAGAATACATATAAAATCCTCCTTGAATGTCAAAAAATTTTCATAACTGTAAATGTTATCATATCATTTTTGTAGAAAACTGTAAACAAGCGCAGCGAGAAAGTAAAAAATATTTAAGAATTTGTTGAAAAAGAAACAGAGAGAGGGACTTTATGACAGATCAGATCAAAGATCACATTTTATATGAAGACGATGCCGTTCTTGTCTGCAGAAAGCAGGCGGGTATTCCGGTACAGACCCAGAAAATGGGACAGCAGGATATGGTGAGCCTTTTAAAAAATTACCGTGCCGCGAAAAAAGAGGAGCCTTATCTCGGACTGGTACATCGGTTAGATCAGCCCGTGGAGGGGATCATGGTGTTCGCAAAGACAAAGCAGGCAGCGGCGGCACTTGCGAAACAGGTCAGCGAGCGCAGTGTGGATAAATATTATTATGCAATCGTATGGGGAAAAATGAAGGAACCGGATGGAGTTTTGACCGACTATCTTTTAAAGGATGGAAGAACCAACTGTTCAAAGGTGGTAACAAAAGAAACACCGGGTGCGAAGCGGGCAGAGCTTTCTTACCATACGATGGCAGAAACAGAAGAAAAAAGTCTGCTTGAGATCTGTTTAAAGACCGGGCGGCATCATCAGATCCGGGTACAGCTCTCCCATGCGGAACATCCGATCTATGGCGATGGAAAGTACGGAGTAAGACAGGAGACGGGCTATCTGCCGCTTGCACTTTGTTCCTGCCGGCTTGGTTTTACGCATCCGGTGACAAAGAAAAAAATGAAGTTTGAGATCCGACCGGAAGGAAGGGCTTTTTTGGAATTTTTTCCGGAGAATGAAAAATGACGGGATAGAGAGCGGCAGATGCGGACATACTGAATGTATGAATATGAAAACGTATGAATCAAAGTTGCTCTGGAAAAAAATATTGAAACTTGCAGGAATCACGACAGGGGTATATATTGGCGTACGCTTTTTTTTGCCGTTGGTGATTCCTTTTTTTGTGGCATTCGGGCTGGCGGCACTTTTGCAGTGCGTGGAAAAGAGGATAAAAAAAGCGGGCGGCGGTGGAAAAAAGGCACTGCGTTTTGTGATATTTTTTGTGTTTTTTCTGTTGGTTGCTGCGGGAGGCCTGTTTCTTTGCTATGAACTGATTGTTCAGATCAAACGGTTATGTCAGAATTATGAAAATTTATGTGCGGTAGGGCGCGAATATTGGGGAGGCTGCTGCACACGCCTGGAGGCACTCTGCGGAATCCGGGCAGAGCAGATCAATGAGATCATCTGTGAAAAGGCGGTTGTTTTCTGGAAAAAGGGACAGGATAAGGTCATGGCGTGCGTGTTTGACCGATCGGTAAGCAGTATCCAGTGGATTTTGCATGCGGCATGGGTTATGCTTGTGATCTCTGTTTCAACGCTGCTCATTTTCCTCGATTATGACGGACTTGTTATGCATTTGCGGGATTCGGGCATTGGAAAGACGGCAGGGCACATTGCAGGGCGGTTAAAGACGGCAGGCGGTTCCTATCTTCGGGCACAGCTTATCATCTGGCTGTGTGTCAGTACGATCTGTGTGGTGGGATTGTTTCTGACCGGAAATTCCTATGCACTGTTAGCAGGAATTGCGATCGGTATCTGTGACGCACTGCCGTTTCTCGGGACGGGAACCGTATTTATTCCGTGGATGATCTTAGAAGTGCTTCAGGGAAAATATGGACTGGCGGTATGCTATCTTGGCATATATCTTGCGTGTTCCATCACGCGGGAAATGTTAGAACCCAAGCTTGTGGGCGGCGGGATTGGTGTGCATCCGATCTGTGTTTTGATGAGTATTTATATCGGGATTAAGGTATATGGCGGAGTCGGCGTGCTGTTCGGGCCGCTCTCGGCGTTTTTGATCTGGGAGATCTATAAGATGACGGCAGACGAGGGAGCACAGTGAGAAAGGTGTGACCTATTACAAAAAATGCCTGCCGCAAACGTATTGCGGCAGGACATAAATCAGTCAGAACTTATATTTATTTGTTGCTTCTTCTCCAGATATGCATTTTCTCTGCTTCCTTAATGAGTTCATCACGGAACTGCGGATGAGCAATGGAGATCAGAGCTTCGGTACGCTGCCATGCGGAGAGCCCCTTTAAGTTTACTTTACCGTATTCGGTAACTACATAATGGGTGTTTGCACGGGTATCGGTAACAATAGAACCGGTTTCCAGTGTCGGAAGGATTCTGGATCTTAACTGGCCATCCTTGGTCGTGAAAGTGGATGAACAGCAGATAAAGCTCTTTCCGCCCTTGGACAGGTAAGCGCCGAGTACGAAGTCAAGCTGTCCGCCTGCACCACTGATCTGCTTTACGCCTGCAGATTCCGCATTGACCTGACCAAAGAGGTCGATATTTACCGCATTATTGATGGAAATGAAGTTATCCTGTGCGGAAATGGAACGGATATCGTTTGTATAGCTTACCGGAGCACTCATCATTTCTGGGTTGTCATCCAGATAGTCATACATTTTTTTGGTACCACAGCCAAAACCGAAGGTCTGGCGGAAACGGTCGATGTTCTTTTTGGAACCGTTGATCTTTCCGGCTTTTGCAATATCAACGAATGCATCGACATACATTTCGGTATGTACACCGAGGTCTTTTAAGTCGGATTCTGCGATCAGAGAACCAACAGCATTCGGCATACCGCCGATACCAAGCTGTAAGCAGGCGCCGTTCGGGATTTCCTCTACGATCAGTTTTGCAACTGCCTTATCTACGTCTGTAGCAGGACCGCCTGCACCCATCTCTGCGATCGGGTCATTCGGACCTTCGACGATCATGTCTACTTTGGAAATATGGATGCTGTTCTCAAAACCGCCAAGACAGCGAGGCATATTTTCATTTACTTCAACAATAACTTTTTTAGAATTTTCACAGACAGCCATCAGATGGGAAGCGTTCGGTCCGAAGTTGAAATAACCGTGCTTATCCATCGGAGCTACCTGAAACATTGCAACATCATTCTTGCAGTCCAGATCATAATAATAACGAGGAAGCTCAGAATAACGGATCGGAGCATAGTAAGCAAAACCTCTGCTGATATATTTACGTTCAATACCGGACATATGCCAGGAGTTCCAGGTGAAATGCTCACCGGCGTCCTCACGCTCGAAGATGGCGAGCGGTTTTAAAAGGATACCACCGCGAAGCTTTACATCCTTTAATTCATCGGTACGCTTAGCAAGAGCCTTATCCAGAGCATTTGCTGTGCCGTTGCACCATCCATAGTCTACCCAGTCACCGGACTGAACGACCTTTACAGCTTCATCCGCTGAAACCAGTTTCTGTTTGTATTCCTGTGAATAATCCATGAAAAACCTCCTTAAATTGATTTCATAGTCTGAAAAGTCAGATTGTTAAATTTTTACCATACTCGTATAGTATCACTTTATGGCGAAATTTACAAGCATACGCAAGGGGAAATTTCTGGAATTTCTGGAAAAGAAGCCTAATAAAGAGAGTGGCAGCAAAATTGAAAAATATCCCCCCGGGTGGCTTGTGGCATGAAAGAAAGCGTCTTATACTTTTATGGAAGTTATTGAGGAAATATAAAAAAAGTAAAGGGAGAAAGCGTATGCATATACCGGATCATTATCTAAGCCCATCCACCTGTGCAGTCCTTGGGACAGCTATGGTTCCGGTGTGGGCAGTTTCCATAAAAAAAGTAAAGGCAGAGATACCAAAGGAGAAGATCCCTCTTCTCGGCATCGGCGCGGCATTTTCGTTTCTCGGCATGATGTTTAACATCCCTCTTGTGGGCGGAACGACCGGGCATGCGGTGGGCGGAACGCTTATTGCCACGCTCTGCGGGCCATATGCGGCATGTATTTCCGTGACGATCGCACTGCTCATTCAGGCACTTTTATTCGGGGATGGTGGTATCCTGGCGTTTGGAGCGAACTGCTTTAATATGGCATTTGTGCTGCCGTTTGTAGGTTATATGGTCTATCAGGTATTAAAACATTATTTGAGAGGGAAACATGCTGATCAGATCGCGGCAGGTATCGGAGCGTATTTCGGGATCAACGCCGCAGC
Source organism: uncultured Roseburia sp. (assembly GCA_964388945.1). Lineage (GTDB taxonomy): Bacteria > Bacillota > Clostridia > Lachnospirales > Lachnospiraceae > Roseburia_D. The sequence continues at coordinate 18,370 of CAYMCM010000024.1, read as the reverse complement.
ACTGTGCGCGGCGGTCGAGTTTGGCATACAGCCGCTGTTATTTACGGATGGTGCGGGAAACGCGCTGTACTGCCCGTATCCGCTCAGCGTGTCGCTTCCGGCAATGATGCTCGGGCATTTGACGATTTTTGGTGCGGCGGAAGTTATTTTTACTGCGGTAGTGCTGGCGTTTTTAAAGGCGGCGGCACCGGAGAAGAGTTTTGAAGCGAAAAGCCGTACGGCGGGTCCGGTATATCTTTTGCTTGCAGTGCTTATCGTGCTTACCCCGATCGGTCTGTTTGCGAGCGGCACAGCCTGGGGTGAATGGAGCATAGATGAGATTGCGGACGTGGTATCCGGCGGAAAGATGCTTGGTTATATCCCCAAGGGGATGGCAGACGGATTTGAATTTTCGGCAGTCTTTGCGGATTATACGGTCGCGGGGATGCCGGAGTGGCTTGGTTATATCGTATCGGCAGTCATCGGCGCGGCAGTCCTTATCATAATTTTTAAACTGATCGGAAGTTTTAAGAAAAGTAAGGTAGAATTTGATTGAAAAAACAGACCAAAATACCGGAATGGATGATGCAGACGGAAGTTTATGTGCCACCCCGGGATAAAGACAGCTTCCAGAAAAAAACATCGGGGCAGCTTTTGAAGCTGCTTGCAAAAATAAAGATGCAGACGATCCGGCGGAGAAAAAAAGAAATTTCTGCCGGAACCGGTCTGCTTTTGCTGTTTGTGACGATCGAGCTGACCGTGAGTGCGCGCAGCCTGCGTTTTCCGGTTACGGTGCTTGGAATACTGGTGGTACTGCTTGCGGCTTTTCCGGCAGAAGATATCCGGCAGATCCTTGCAGAGACATTTGTCGGTGTTGGATTTGCCGTAGTATTTACGCTCCCTGCGGCGCTATTTGGAAATGTATATTCCATGCAGGTCATAAGTTTAAAAACGGCGGTCACGGTGATGGCGGCTGCAATGCTGAATCATATCGTGCGGTGGAATGAAATCTGTGCTTCGTTAAGCCGGTGGCATCTGCCGGATACGTTTTTGTTTGTATTTGACATGACCGTGAAGTATCTGGTGGTGCTCGGACGCATCTGCAAGGAGCTTTTGGAGTCGCTTACACTTCGGTCTGTCGGGAAAAATCCGGATAAGAAAAAGGCGGCGGGCGGGATTATCGGAGTTACTTATTTAAAATCGCATCATATGGCAGAGGAGACTTATCTTGCCATGCATTGCCGCGGCTATGATGGAACATACCGCTACTATGTTAAGCACAGAAAAAACAGATGGGATCTGCTGCTGTATAGTCTTATTGCGGCGGAGATATTACTGTATGTTTTGGAAGGAGCGTTTTTATGATCATATTAAAAGATATTTGTTTCGCATATGAAGATCGTCTGGTCTTAAAGCACATTGACCTTACCGTGGAAGCGGGAGAAACTGTGATCCTTGAGGGACCGAACGGCTGCGGAAAATCGACGCTGATACGCATTTTAAATGCGCTTGCGTATGCGGACTGCGGCACCTATGAATTTGACGGGGACATCATCAATGAAAAGAGCATGAAAAAGGAAAGTTTTGCGAAAGCATTTCATCAGAAGATCGGCTATGTGTTTCAGAATCCGGAAGTGCAGCTTTTCTGTGCGAGTGTGGAAGAGGAGATCGCATTTGCACCGATGCAGATGGGGCTTCCCGAAGAGGAAGTGAAAAGACGTGTGGAGGACTGCATTGCGCTGTTAAAGATCGAAGATTTAAGAGACCGGGCGCCTTATTATTTAAGCACCGGAGAGAAAAAGAAAGTGGCGATCGCAAGTATCCTTTCTATGAATCCGAAGGCGCTTGTATTGGATGAACCTTTAAGCGGGCTGGATGCAGAGACAGCGGAGTGGCTGGCCGACTTTCTGTTAAAATTGAAAAAGTCCGGCAAAACCATGATTATAGCAACGCATAATCATAAGTTCGCCGGAACTGTTGCGGACCGCATTGTATTTATGGATCGCGATCATCACATTGATCACATCTGGAAGCGGTAAGAAAACCTATACGATAACCTTTCGCATGTATCTTTTGTAAAGAGTATCGATCATCTTCTCGTCCGGTTCAAATGAGATGATATGGATCGTGTTGTTGTCGCGGTATACAACATCATAGATCTTTGTGTCCGGTTTTCCAGAAACAGCTTTCAGTTTCTTGACATCACTGCTGCGGGAATACTGATTCAATTCTCCGGAACCTGCCGGTGCGATCAGGATCAGTTCATCCAGGTCGATCTTTGCGACTTTCTTTCTCTTTCTTTTGGCTTTAATCTTGTCAATATCCAGTTCACCCTCAATGTAAGTATATTCATACTCCACATCACAGGAACCATGCATCACATAAGCGAAAACCGCAAAGAGCACGGTCGGAAGAAAAAGTCCGAGCGGAGAAAAGAGAAGGGTTCCGATTCCGCATAAGATGGCAAGCGCGATGAGCAGATACTGCGCAAAGAGCTGTCCGTAAGATGGCCGTTTTTTGATCATAACGGTATTTTCAAAAATACTCATAAAAAAATCCTGTCCTTTCCTTTGGTATAACCTACTGAGAGCATTATATACTTTTTTTTCATTTTATACCAGTAAAAAAAGTATAAACAGGACGGAAAGCTGGATTTTTTCACGTAATTAGTATATATTAGGTAATAGAATTTTACAGGCAGACGAAATGGAGGAGACTATGAAGCCATATCATATTACAGGGGATTCTCTTGCGGTGTTTAAAGAGGGAATAAGCAGGGAATGGGTGATGACAAATGGAATCGGAGGCTATGCGGGAAGTTCCGTGATCGGGGCACACACCAGAAAGCATCATGGATATCTGATCGCGAGTCTGCACCCGCCGGTGGAACGTTATGTGATCTTGTCAAAGATCACTGAGCGTTTTTGCAGTAATGGGGAGATCTTCGATCTTGAGACATCACAGCGGGGAGAAAATTACAAAGAAGGCGGATTTTTCAGTGAATGTATCGAAGGGCAGAAATATCTGATGGACTTTACCTATGATGGACTGGTGCATTTTACTTATGAAGCGGGTCGATGCAGGATCGAAAAGACCCTGTGTTTTGAGCATGGAAAAAATACAGTCGCAGTTTCCTATGAGATCGCCAATGAGGGGGAAGATGCAGTATTTTATTTTACACCGCTTTTTAATTATCGTGCGCATCAGGATGGCAGCAGTGTGGAGGATCTGAAATTTGAAACACGCTGTACCAGACATCATATGTATCTGACGCCTGAAAAAAATAAAGAGATAAAAATACGGCTGATCGCAACGGACGGAGAGGTTATAGAGCGGACAGAGCGTTTTGACGAAAATATGCAGCTTCAGACGGAGATCAATGTGGAGGCGGACTGCATTGATAACAATTTTACGCCTTATGACGTGAAGTTTACCGTTCCGGCGGGAAAGAAAAAGAAGATTGCGCTGATTTGTACATTGGAACCAGCTTATAACCGGAATGTGGATGAAACAATAGAAAATGAATACCGCCGCCTGAATGGAATCTTAAAAACAGCAGGATACAAAGACAGTTTTGCGAACACATTGGTGCTGGCGGCAGATCAGTTCTTGGCTTACCGCAGATCTACCGGGCTTACGACCGTGCTTGCAGGTCTGCCGTGGTTTACGGACTGGGGCAGGGACACGATGATCGCACTGACCGGGCTTACACTTTCAACAAAGCGTTTTGATGAGGCAAGAGACATCCTTACAACGTTTGCGATGTATGTAAAGGACGGACTTGTGCCGAATATGTTTCCAGATGAGGGAACGGAGCCGCTTTATAATACCGTGGATGCGTCCTTGTGGTATTTCTTTGCGGTGCATAAGTTTTTGACATACAGCAATACGGAGGAAAATTATGCCTATGTAAAGGAACATATCTATCCCAAATTAAAAGAGATCATAGAAGCGTACAAACAAGGAACCGGATTTTCAATCTTTATGGATAAAGACGGGCTGATCTCGGCAGGAAGCGGACTGGATCAGGTGACCTGGATGGATGTGCGTGTCGGAGACTGGGTTGCGACACCGCGTCACGGAAAGCCGGTTGAGATCAATGCGCTGTGGTACAACGCATTAAAGGTCATGGAGAGTCTTGCGGTTTATTATGATGAAGATCCGAAAGGATACCGCGCGCTTGCAGAAAAGGTGCAGGAATCCTTTAACCGCGAGTTCTGGAATGAGGAAAAAGAGTGCCTCTATGATGTGATCGAGCCGGATAAAAAAGATGACAAAGTGCGTCCGAACCAGATTTATGCGGTATCCCTGCCGTATACGATGATGACCAAGGAACACGAAAAACTTGTTGTCGAGAAGGTGAGAAAGGAACTCTACGCCGGATGCGGATTGCGTTCCCTTGCACCGGATGACTTAGAATACCATGGGGTATACAGCGGCTGTCTTGCAAAAAGGGATGCGGCATATCACCAGGGAACGGCATGGGGATTTCTGCTTGGTGGTTTTCTCACTGCATATATCAAGGTTTATGGACATTCTGCCCAGACGATGAAGCAGGTAAAAGAAATGTTAGAACCGGTGAAAAAGCATCTGACTGAAGGCTGTGTGGGAACAGTTGCCGAGATTTTTGACGGAAATGCGCCGCATACCTCCCGTGGTTGTTACGGGCAGGCATGGAGCGTCGGAGAGATTTTAAGAGCTTACACGGAAGATATATTGCCGTTTTTATAAAGAATGTTACAAAAACGCTGCCCAAGGGTTTCCCAGGTGGCGTTTTTTGCGGCATTTTTATAGCCTGCATTTGCAATCGAGGAAAGCTTCGCTTCATCGGAGAGCAGGGAAAAGAGGCGTTCCGGCAGCAGTTCCATCCGGTTTATGTCATAAAAGACAATGTCGCTTCCATCGGTGTAAAGACTGGTAAGCAGCCTGCTGCCATCGGTGACGGAGACACTTTTATTTAACATGGCGGCAGGAATCCGGTCATGAGAACCGTTTTTAAATAATGGCATGATATTTAGCGTGATCTTTGCGTCTGCCATAAGGGAAAAAGTGTCTGCAAAGAGCACGCTGTCATGGAATGTGACAGAACTGCGTGCCGGATGCGGCATCTTTTCCCAGTCGCTGCCGTAAACGGACAGTGGAACAGCGGCGTCTTCGAGTGTGCGTATCAGCTTTTCGCGTAAAAATGCCCGCAGGTAGGTGTCTGCGAGAAAGTATGCCTGCATGTGGAGCGGAAAATTTTCGGCAATGAGGCTGTCTGTTTCCGGAATAAGTTCGGTTGCGGCGGCTTCAAGTGTCAGGGACGGATCGGCAAGCATGCGTTCGATCAGTTTTTTGATGTCAGCGGCAAGAAAAGGCGGACAGTTTTGGATGGCATCAAAGACTTCTGCCGGAGAGGTATATGTGCCAAGAAACAGTACGTCAATGGGACGTTCACATACCGGAAGGCAGGCTTCGGCAGGTTCTCCGGTCATAGAAACCACATCCACACTTTTGATATGTGGATAATTCTTCAAAATATAGTCCCGATGGTTGATATCCAGACAGATCACATGAAAATCCGAAAGCGTCTGCTTTAACATATCATGATGGTAGAGCGGGTGGTCGAGCAGGACATCATAAAACGGAGCGTGGATGTGATCGAGGAAATAAGAGCCGTCATCCATCAGCACCTTAGGAAGATCGGAATTAAACTCAAGCACAGCGTCAAAAGAAGCACCGGCATAACGTTCGAGATTTTCGAGGGGTTCTTCGGATGCCTTAAAATATTCGACATCCCATCCGAGTTTTTTTAATTCACTGCCCAGCCGGTCTTCGAAATAGAGGTAAGAGTTGTAACAAACAGATTTTAATGCGCAGATCAGAATCTTTTTCATGGCGGTGCCTCCTTTGGATATTTTCTAAGAAACAGCATAGCATAATGACGTTAAGTTTGCTATACTTATCCTGTACAAAACGTGCTTACGGCACGTATAGGAAATGGGGGAAGAACGTTGGCAAGGCAGACGAGCTGTGATACATGCAGCAACTATGTATTTGATGAAGAGGAAGATGCTTATCTGTGTGAGGTGAGCTTTGATGAGGATGAAATGGCGCATTTTATGCTGCATCCCCGTTTTGAATGTCCGTACTATTCTTACGATGACGAGTATCGTATTGTGCGTCATCAAATGTAGGAAAAATTTATTGCAATTTGAAATTATGGGTGGTATGATAAGTGCTAACGATGAAATGTAGGGTGAGGAACAGGGGCAAATAATATGGAAAACAAGTTTTGCTTTTTAAAAGGACTGGTAACATGTGAGTCCGGTCGGATTCAGGACTGTAATATGAAGAGATTGAACAAATGTCCGCTGGAAGAAAAGAAAGAAACACCAAAAACCAGCGGACATCAGACGTTTTGTTACCTGAAGGGACTTGTGGATTGTGAGCCGTGTGACGTACAGGACTGCAATATAAAACGGGTCAGAAAATGTCCGAGAGATAAGTGATAAGAAAAGAGGCATAGCTGCAGCAGATGCGGCTGTGCCTTTTCTGTAATGGTGACGAGGAAAATACTGGTATAAAAAATCGGAAATATGTAAAAAACAGTTGCCATTTTGCACTTGAAAAAATATACTAAAGGATATAGGAAATAAAGGAGGAAATAAGGTATGAAGTCATTTGTCGGAACCGGGCAGGGGAGCCCGAAGGATGCCGTGGGACAGGCAACAAAAGGACTTTTGGCTCCGCAGGCAATTTTGTTTATGGCGCCGTATGACATGGCGGGGGAAGTTGCAGCGCAGTTAAAGGCGGCGTATCCGGATACGCCAGCGATCGGAACGGTTGGAACAAAATTGATAGACGGAGAGGTCAGTGATAGAAATATTGCGGTTTTAGGTCTCTTTGAGGATGCGAAGGTAAGCTGCGGAGTGATCGAAAATATCAGCAAATGTCCGGTTGCATATGCGGGAGAAATTGAGCAGAAGATCTCGCAGGTGTCTCCAGGCAGGGAGGATACGGTCTGTATCGAATACTGTACCGGTTCGGAAGAAAAACTTGTCACGACATTTACCTCCTGTCTGGAAAAGAAGGGGATCAAACTTGTCGGTGGTACGGTATTTGGCGTGCCGGAAGGGAAAAATCCTATCGTGGCATATGATGGAAAACTATATGAGGATGCCTGCGTGTATGCGATCATCAAAAATACGACAGGAAAAGTCAAAGTATACAAGGAAAATATCTATGAAAGACAATCTGCGCAGTCACATTTCGCAACGAGAGTCGATGTGGAAAGAAAAGCGCTGATGGAACTTGACGGAAGACCGGCAGCAGAAGTGTACAGCAAGGAGCTGGGGATCCCTCGTGATAAGATCGTGGATAATGTACTGGTCAATCCGATGGGACGAGCAGTCGGAGATCAGGTATTCATTTCTTCTATGATGAGCATGGAACCGGACGGAACGCTGGTTAATTACAAGCGCATCAATAAAAACGACTGCATTTATTTTTTAAGTCTCGGGGATTATAAAGAGACGGAGAAACGGATGAGAGAGCAGATAAAAAGAGAGAATCCGAAAATCTCACTGATATTGTCGGTGGATTGTGTTTACCGCTATCTGCTGTATAATAAAGAAAATTATTTTAATACATACGCAAAAGACATAGCATCTTTGGGGAAACATATGGGCGTTGTCGGAGGCGGAGAACAGTATAACAATCAGCATGTAAACCAGACAATGGTCTGTGCGGTATTTGAATAGGAGAAATGATCATGTTCGGAAGAAAAAAGAGTGAAATACAGGAAACGGCAGTATATGGATCACAGAAGAAAGGCAAAGGAAACGTAAAGGAATATCTGGAGTCCATGTCCTTTTTAAGCCGTTTTGTCATTGAAAAGAAAGAAGCATTGGTCGAGGAAGAAATGAAGGCAATGCGTGAGATTGACAAGGTGAAGGATTCTTATACCGAAGTGATCGAGCACAATGCGGCAGTCAGTGATGCGGTGGATGCTTTTCAGACAGAGTTTGCGAGAATTGGTGAGATATCAGGTCAGTTTAATGATGTGATACAGGGCGTTACCGAGGTTTCGGGCGGTGCCATAGATGATATCCATGAATTAAAAGAGAGCTCGGCAAAGGTTGAGGAGCAGTTCTCGGAGATCGGAAAGATCTATGGTGAATTTCAGGAACGTTTTGACGAGATACGTGCGACTATGCAGAATATCGTCGGTATCGCGAATCAGACAAACCTGCTTGCGTTAAATGCTTCGATCGAGGCGGCAAGAGCAGGAGAACACGGCAAAGGATTTGCAGTAGTTGCCGATGAAGTCACAAAGCTGTCTATCGGTATCAAGGAACTGGTCGGAGATGTCAACAAGAGTATGGAGAGACTGGAGGCAAGTTCCGAAAACCTGACAAAATCTTTAGGCGGCGTGCGCGAGGCGCTGGATGAATCCCGCAGTCAGATGGAAAATACCGAGGAGGTTTTTCAGAAGATCAATCAGTCGGTTTCCGGTGTGGAAGACGTACACCGGGGAATCAATGAGGTTGTAGGCCACTGTACCGGAAAAGTAGAACAGATCCAGAGCAGTATGGATGTGCATGAAAAGCAGTATGAACAGGTCAGAATGAACATTGAAGATTTAAAGAGCCTTATGACCCAGAAGGGATTTATCTACGAAGACATTTCAAATATGATGGAACAGGCGGAACCATTGATCAAAAATATTTCCGCAGAACTGGAATAACAGATGCGTTTTTTTCATTTATCCGATCTTCATATCGGAAAACAGCTTCACCGCTATTCTATGCGGTCTGAGCAGGAAGACATTTTAAATAAAATCGTTCTGGCGGCGGAGAAGGAGCAGCCGGGTGCGATCGTGATTGCTGGTGACATCTACGACAAGTCGGTGCCGTCGGCGGAAGCGGTCGCACTCTTTGATCATTTTCTGACGGAGATGAAAGAGCGGGCGGAGCAGATCCCGCTTCTTATCATTGCGGGCAATCATGATTCGGCGGAGCGTTTAGATTACGCAAAGGAGCTTCTGACCAAAAATCAGGTCTATATCTCCGGAATGCCGCCGCGTACAGACGAAGAATATTTAAAAAAAGTCACACTGCACGACCGGTATGGAGCGGTGAATTTTTATCTTATGCCCTTTATCAAACCTTTCTTTGTCCGGAATCTCTTAAAAGAAAGTGATACGCTGACCTATGATGCGGCGGTGCGCGGTGTGCTCGCAAGAGAAAAGATCAATCCGAAAGAGCGAAATGTCATCATCTCCCATCAGTTTTATGTGGCGGGCAGTGACAGACCAAAAACCAGTAACTCAGAGATCGCGGTGGCAGGCGGAATTGATGAAGTGGATGCGGCGGTGCTCTCACCGTTTGATTATGCGGCACTTGGACATATCCACCGTGCACAGAAGATAGGAAAGCCGCAGTTTCGCTACTGTGGTACGCCGCTTAAATATTCTGTCAGCGAAGAACACCAGAAAAAAGCCATCACCTGTGTGGAGCTGAATGAAAAGGGGACGGAGCCGGTCATTACACAGATTGCATTGGAACCGCTCCGGGAACTGCGGAGTCTGCGCGGAACGCTTACAGATGTGCTTGCGCTTGCCACGGAAGAAAATAAAGATGATTATTTGAGCATTACCCTGACAGACGAGATCGATCCCTATCAGCCCAAGGAGCGTCTGATGGAGGTCTATTCGCATATTTTGGAGATCCGTGTGGACAATGCAAGAACCCGACGTATTTTAACGGAAGAAGTGGGAGAATTGCAGTTAGAAGATCCTGCGGCTGTTTTTGCACAGTTTTTTGAAAAGATGCAGGGGCGTTCCATGAGTGAGGCGGAGACACGGGTCATGACAGATATTTTTGAAAAAGCAGTGGAAGGTGAGGTGAGCGGATGAGACCGGTACGGCTTCTTTTGTCTGCGTTTGGTTCCTATGCAGCAAAGACGGAAATTGATTTTAAACATGCAGACAACGGCATCTTTCTGATCACCGGTGATACGGGTTCCGGCAAGACAACGATCTTTGATGCGATCACCTATGCCCTTTACGGAGAAACCAGCGGCGGGATGCGGAGCGGCAGTATGATGCGCAGCCAGTATGCCGCAGCAGATGAAAAGACCTATGTGGAATTTACATTTAATTACCGCGGGGACATTTATCATGTGCGGCGTAATCCGGAGTACCGGATCGAAAAGCAGCTAAAGAACGGAAAAGTGAAGGAACAGAAGGTGGCGGCAGCAGTCGAGCTTACGCTTCCGGATGGAACGGTGTTTCCGGGAAAGAAGAAAGAGACGGATACGAAACTTGCGGAACTCATTGGGGTGGATGTGAAGCAGTTTACACAGATTGCGATGATCGCGCAGGGAGATTTTTTAAAGCTTTTGTATACAAAGACGGAGGAACGAAAACTGATCTTTTCCCGGATCTTTCAGACAACGCTCTATTACCGGGTGCAGGAAGAAATAAAAAAGCGTTTTAATGCGCTGAACGAAAAGTTAAGTTATAACCGTCAGGCAGTCTTACAGGAGACTGCGCACATCCGCTGTGAAGATGTGGAATTAAAAGAACAGCTTCAGGAGCTTTCCGAACACACGCTGCTTCCGGTGGAAGAATACTGCAAAGTGACCGGGGAAATATGCAGGCGTGGGAAAGCGGCAGAGAAAGCGGAAAGAAAGAGTATGCAGGCGGTACAGAAGGAAGTGCAGGAGCTTACGGCAGAGCTTGCGAAGTCACGGGAGAAAAAGAAACTGGAAGATCAGTTAGAAGAGGCGCGCAGACGGTTTGGCGTGCTGGCACCGCAGGGAGATTCCAAAGAAGCGGAGAAACAAAAAGCGGAAGCCGACCGTAAAGCGCAGGAGCCATCTCTTTTGGAAAAACGTTTGGCGGCAAAGCAGGCGTTGGAACGTTTTGACACGCTGGAAAAAAAAGAACAGGCAGAACAGAAAGCAAAGGCTTCTTTTGATGCGGAAAAACAGGCATTTGCCTCATTGGAACAAAAATTGAACGAATTGCGGCAAAAACAGGAACATTCTGAACAGAAGCTGCAACAGATACAAAATGCCGGGAGCGCTCTTGTGCAGGCAAAGGAACAGGAGAAAGCCTGTATACAGAGCAGGCAGGAGCTTTTTAAACTGCAGGAACTGGATCGGCAATGGAAAGTGGAATGCACCAAAGAGCAGACCTGCAAAGACAGACTGCTTTTGGCAGAGGCGGAGGCAAAGCAGGCGATCTTTCGTTATGAGACGGACTATGAGCAGTTTCTTTTAGCGCAGGCAGGCATTCTCGCAGAGCACTTAGCAGATGGGGCACCATGTCCGGTCTGCGGCTCTGTGACACATCCGTCTCCGGCGAAATTGAGTGACGGCGCGCCGTCTGAGGAGTGTATCCGGCAGGAAAAAGAAGAGAGCGAACGCGCCAAAAAAGAGAGAGAGCAGTGTCATCTTGCATTTGTGGCACAGAGCGGTCAGGTGCAGGCGGCAGAAAAACAGCGTAAAGAGCAGTGGGCGCGGTGTGAGATGACGTTTGCGGCATGGACAGAAAGCGGCTGTGCCAAGTATTTGGAGGAACAGTTTTGGGACGCCGTGGGTATGGATGCACCGATACCGGAAGCGGAGCGGATAGCACAGCTTTTGGAGGCGGCGGAAGCATTGGAAAGACAGGCGCATGCGAAAGTGGAAACTGCGTGCAGGCAGGAAGAAGAGCGGGTTTTACTATTAGAAAAAATAGAAAAACAAAAAGAGCAGCTTGTCGGGCTGACAGAAGAACTGGAAGAAAAGCGGACGGCGTGTGCATCTTATGAACGGGTCTGGATGGAGTGCAGCAAAGAGCGGATCGTCTGGCAGGAAACGCTTTTTTATGCCAACAAAGGGAAAGCAAAGGAAGCTCTTGCGCAGACAGAACGGCAGATTGAAAGGCTTAAAGAGAATGAAACACGCACACAGCAGACATATCATGAGTGGGAAAAAGAGTGCAGTCTGTTAAAGGGAAATATCGCAGCGTGGGAAAAGGCACTTCCGGAAGAAAAAATGGAAGATCCAAAGAATCTGGAAGCGGCACTCGCACAGAAAGCGGAGCAGCAGAAAGCCGCAGAAAAACAGCTTGCCGCACTGCACAGTGAGAACGAGTTAAACGGGATGGTCTTAAACGCACTTAAAAAATATGCTGCACAGCGGAGCAGTATGGAAGAGGAGGCCGCAGTGCTTGAAACATTAAGTAAAACGGCGAACGGCAAGCTCGGCGGAATGGCAAAACTCGATCTGGAAACCTATGTGCAGCGGCAGTATTTTCGCCAGATCATTGCACAGGCAAACCGGAGACTGGTCATTATGTCGCAGGGGCAGTTTGTTTTGAAGTTAAAGGACAGCGAAAGTGCGGGCAAGAGCAAAAACGAAGGGCTTGACCTTTCGGTATACAGTCTTGTGACAGATACGGTGCGTGATGTGAAGACACTTTCCGGCGGAGAAGCATTTATGGCGGCGCTGTCAATGGCGCTCGGACTGGCGGATATCGTACAGCGGACGGCAGGAGCTGTACAGCTTGACATGATGTTTATTGACGAGGGCTTTGGTTCGCTGGATGACAGCGCAAGAGAACAGGCGATCGGTGTGCTTCGGGATCTTGCGGGAGAAAATGGCGTGGTTGGGATCATTTCGCATGTCGCGGAGTTAAAGGACAGTATTGATAAGAAGCTGATCGTGAAAAAAACAGAGCGCGGCAGTACCGTTTCCTGGGGCTAGGCAAACGTGCGTAAACGTGCTACAATAAATATCCGGTAATCAGGAAAAAGAAGGCAGGCGGCAGATGACCGCCTGTTTTTAAAGATCGTGAGGGAGAGCTATGGACATATCGCAGGCACCGGTCGGCGTATTCGACTCAGGCGTTGGCGGGATCAGCGTTTTACGTGAACTGGTGAAGCTGATGCCAAATGAAAATTATATTTATTATGGAGATTCAAAAAATGCACCTTATGGGCCAAAAACATTGGAAGAGGTGCGCGCACTGACGGTCTCACATATTGATTTTTTAGTGGAGCGCGGTGTGAAAGCTATTGTGGTGGCGTGCAACACGGCTACGACTGCGGCGATCCATCTGCTGCGGGAGAAATATAAGGATTTGCCGGTTGTCGGAATTGAACCGGCGGTAAAACCGGCGGTTTTGTCAAAAAAGGATGCGCGGGTATTAGTCATGGCGACACCGATGACGATTCGGGAAGAAAAATTTCATCATATGATGGAGGAATATGAGACACAGGCGGTGATTTATCCGTTAGCATGTCCAGGACTGCCGGAATTTGTGGAGGCAGGAGATTTAGACGGAGAGGATCTAAAAGCCTATCTGCGCGAAAAGTTTCTTCCGTATCTTGGAAAAGTGGATGCAGTTGTGTTAGGCTGTACGCATTACCCATTTGTGCGCCCGGTCATTCAGGAAATGTTCGGGAGCAGTGTCGCAATATTTGACGGAGGTGCGGGTACTGCGCGTGAACTGCGCCGCAGAATGCGAAAGGATGGTATCTTAAACGTTTCAAAAGAAAAAGGGAGCATTGAGATCTTAAACAGCAAAGAGACAGCAGAAGAAATCGCACTCTGCGAAAAACTGCTGTCTCTGGATGAAAATCCGGATAAAAAATAAATATCGTTTATAGAAAAATCCGCTGTGGTCAGTTTTCTGCCGCAGCGGATTTTTCTTTTGCAAGCGGGAGCGTGAAGATAAATTCTGTGCCTACGCCCTCGGTGCTGATGACATTGATATTTTCTCCGTGTGCCTGAACGATCTCTTTTACGATCGCAAGTCCGAGACCGGTGCCTTTTTTGTCCTTGCCGCGGGAGAGGTCTGTCTTATAGAAACGTTCCCAGATCTTGTTTAAGCTGTCCTTTGGAATGCCGATCCCCCTGTCCTTCACGGAGACAAAAACCTTTCCGTTCTTTTCGGTCGTCTCGATCGTGATCGTGGAATCGTTGTGGCTGAATTTTATGGCATTGTCGATCAGGTTATAGACGACCTGTTCGATCTTGCTCATGTCTGCGCGGACAAAAAGTGTCTGTCCGGTTAAGATCAGTTCAAAGGAAAGGTGTTTTTCCTTACAGCGTCCTTCAAAGGTCATGGCGGTCATCTTGATCACATGGTTGATGTCGAAATTGCCGGTATCTAAGATGGTTCTGCCGTGGGAACCGTATTTATTCAGTTCAAGGATACTGTTTGTCAGTTTATTTAAACGTTCAGTCTCAAACAGGATGATGTTCAAATATTTGTCCTGTAGTTCCGGTGGGATCGTACCGTCTAAGATGGCTTCCACGTAACCTTTGATGGAGGTGAGCGGAGAGCGGAAATCATGGGAGACGTTGGAAACGAATTTCCGCTGATCTTCTTCAAGCGTGTTCATTTCATTTGCCATATAGTCGATCGAAGCGGCAAGGTAGCCGATCTCATCGTTGGTATGCACATCAATCTTTTTCGAAAAATCTCCGTCAGCGTAGCGTGCGACCGCCTTTGCGATCTCGTGGATCGGATGCACCACGAAAAATACCAAAAAAATGATAAGAAGCAGTGCACAGACCGAAAGCAGTCCGAGTGTCAGGTAGGAGAGATTTAACAGGTGGTTGCTTGTGGATGTAATAACGGACAGTGGTTTGTGAATGACGATATAGCCCTTTACCTTATAATTTACGGTGATCGGCGCAAAGACACTTAAATAATCCTGAGAAAAATAATTGTAAAAATGCCCGATCTGATAGTAGCTGCTGCCGAAATCCGTTGCGTTAAAGCTGTTAATGTGCTCTAAATTGCCGAGATCCACCGGAGTGCCGGAGTTTACCAGAATATCTCCGTCCGTTCCGATCAGCCAGATCTGCGCAGATAAGTAGGTATCAAGCGCATCGAACTGATTTTTTAAGTCATTTAAGGTCATGGTATTTTTGTAATATTCGGCGGCATATTTGTTTGCTACGAGCGTTGCCTCGCGGTAGAGATCGGAAGCCGTATGTTTTTCCAGATGGCGGAGCTGTACTTCGGCGGTTATGGTGGAGACTAAGATAAATCCCAGAATACCAAAGAGCAGATAGGCGATCAGCAGCTTTAAGTACAGTGTCTTTTTCATGTTATGTAAACCCCTTGTGTCAATCTTTTACTTCAAATTTATAACCAATGCCCCAGACGGTGGCAATGCTCCAGGAAGCGTTGTCCTTGATCTTTTCCCGCAGACGTTTAACATGGACATCCACGGTGCGGGTATCTCCGATGTATTCATAGCCCCAGATGTGGTCTAAGAGCTGTTCTCTGGTAAATACCTGGTTCGGTGAGGAAGCAAGGAAGTATAAAAGTTCCAGTTCCTTTGGCGGCATGTCGATCGGCTGTCCGTGATAGAGCACCGAATAGTTGGAAAGGTTGATGACCAGATCCGGGTATTCCACGCATTTGATGTCGGCGGCAGGAGCGTCCGGTTTCGCCGGCTGGAAACGGCGCAGAACGGCTTTTACACGGGCAACCAGTTCCTTTGAATCAAATGGTTTCATGATATAGTCATCGGCACCAAGTTCTAAGCCTAACACCTTGTCAAAGATCTCACCTTTTGCGGAGAGCATGATGATAGGGACATTGGACTTGCCGCGGATCTCCCGACAGACCTGATAGCCGTCAATGCCGGGGAGCATCAGATCTAGGAGGATCAGGTTCGGGCGGTAGGATTCAAATGCTTTTAAGGCATCCTCGCCGTCATTTACGATTTCCGTATCATAACACTCTTTCGTCAGATAAAGAGAGATCAGTTCTGCAATGTTGTTGTCGTCATCTACGATTAAAATTTTCTGTTTTGCTGCCATAAAAAACCTCCATATACATGCTGTTCTTATTCAAATTCTGCGATCGTCACGCCGGCATCCCCTTCTCCGAATTCGCCGAGGTGAAAGGATTTTACATATTTCAGGCGTTTTAAGTGCTTGTGCACGGCGGCACGCAGTGCGCCGGTGCCCTTGCCGTGGACAATGCGCACGGAAGGAAGGTGCGCGATATAGGCATCATCTAAATATTTATCCAAAATGGCGATCGCCTCGTCCGTGGTCATGCCGATCAGATTGATCTCTGTGGAGACTGAGGCGGACTTGGACATACGGATCTTTCCGGAACCGGATTTTCCGTTTGTCTTTTTCGCCGCTGCAGGCGTTGTGTCATCCGGAAGAAGCACAAGGTCTTTGATGTTGACTAAAGAGCGCAGAATACCCATCTGCACATAGAGGTCACCTCTTGCATTCGGCAGAGTGTGGACGGTTCCGGTCAGATTCATGCTGAGCACCTTGACCCGGTCGCCGATCCGAAGGTTCTTTGGCGCATTTCCGGCTGCCTGCGGCTTTTTCTTTGTGCCTGCCATATTTTTTTCGGCGGCAGACATTTTATCGCGGATCTTGGAACGCTGTTTTTCCATCTCGCTGACCGGCGCGTTAGTGGTGCCGTATTTGTTGAAATTGCGGATGGAAGTGTCAGCAACGTCTTTTGCTTCTTTTAAGATTGCATAAGCCTGTTCATTTGCTTCACGCAAGATCTTGTCGCGGCTTTCGTCGAGGCGTTCCTGTTTTGTTTCTAATTTTTTCTTTAAGGAGGCGACTTTTGCCTTATACTGTTCGATCTCAAGCCGTTCTTTTTCAATCGTGATGCGGCTGGTTTCGAGATCTGCGATCAGATCCTCAAAATTCTGTTCGCTCGTTGTGATCTTTGTCTTGGCATCTTCGATAATGTCGGCGGGAAGACCGAGTTTGCCGGAGATCGCAAAGGCATTGCTTTTGCCCGGAATACCAATGAGCAGCCGATAGGTCGGACTTAAGGTTTCCACACAAAATTCACAGCAGGCATTTTCTACGCCCGGTGTGGAGAGCGCAAAGACCTTGATCTCGCTGTAATGCGTGGTCGCCATTGTGCGTATGCCCCGCGCGTGCAGTTTGGAAAGGATCGAGATCGCAAGTGCGGCACCTTCGGTCGGATCGGTTCCGGCACACAACTCATCAAAGAGTACCAGAGAGTGTTCATCCACATGATCTAAGATCGAAATGATATTGGTCATATGGGATGAGAACGTACTGAGACTTTGTTCGATGCTCTGTTCATCTCCGATATCTGCAAACACCTCGCGGAATACGGAAAGCTCGGAGCGGTCGTTTGCAGGGATATGCAGTCCCGCCTGTCCCATCAGGGTAAAAAGTCCGACTGTTTTTAAGGATACGGTTTTTCCTCCGGTATTCGGTCCGGTGATGATAAGGAGATCAAATGCATCGCCTAAAGTGACATCGATCGGAACGACTTTGTGCTTGTTTAAGAGCGGATGGCGTCCTTTCCGGATATGGATGCAGCCTTTTTCGTTAAAGATCGGCGCAGTTCCGTTGTAGATCTTTGCGAGGGATGCCTTCGCAAAGATAAAATCAAGTTCAGTCAGAATACGGTAATCATCCCGGATATACGGAATATATTCCGAGGTGGTGCTGCTTAAGGCTGCAAGGATGACTGTGATCTCTTCCTGTTCCTTTAAGTAAAGCTCTTTTAATTCGTTATTCAGATTGACGACTGCCATCGGTTCGATGAACAGTGTAGAGCCGGTCGAGGACTGGTCATGCACCATGCCGGGAACCTGATTTTTGTATTCTGCTTTGACCGGGAGGCAGTAACGACCGTTGCGCATGGTGATCACGCCGTCCTGCAGGCTGTTTCGGATGTTCGTGTTATTTAACATTGCGGTCATCTGTGAGTGGACGCGGTCGTTCATATTACGGATGCCCCGGCGGATGTTTTTTAAGGTCGGACTGGCATCATCTGCGATCTCGTCTTCGGAAATGATGCAGCGGCGGATCTCATCTAAAAGCGGTGTCAGTGGTTCAATGCCGTCAAAAAGATCGTCAAGAGAGTCCCTGCCTGAATCTTCGGATGTCCCACGGGAAAAAGCCTTTACGCGCTTTGCCGCTTCTAACAGGGAACAGAGGGCTAAAAATTCGTCAATGCCCATAGTTCCGCCGATCTCTAAGCGTTTTAAAGAGGCTTCCACGTCGTGGATGCCGGAAAAAGAGATACTGCCTTTCTGGAACAGACGGCTTAAGGCATCTGCGGTCTGTGTCTGTGCAAGCTCAATCTTTCCTTTATCTGTCATAGGCTTTAAGCTGCGGCATAACTCCTTCGCTTTCGGGGAAGCTGCCTGTTCAGTCAGAAGCTCGATGATCTTATTATATTCTAATGTTTTTAATACCTTTTCGTTCATGTGAATTCTCCGATTTGTGTTTCTCATATTAATTAGGAATTACCAAGTTAAAATAAGTATAACCCAACCGTGTGGAAATCGCAAAAAATATTTTAAGAGATCACCCAAAACTGACTTGAAAAAGTAAATTCCAGTGCAGAGGTAAATTCCACATAGGTTTA